>JAMOAF010000610.1 GCA_023621895.1 Planctomycetota bacterium | reverse complement strand
CTCCTCGTAGTAGCGGGCGAGCCAGTCCACGACCTCGTAGCCCCGGCGGCGGAACTCGTCGGGCTCGTAACGCGGCTTGCCGAGTTCGTAGCCGAGATACTCCAGCCGGAGCGACTTGTCGTAGCTCTCGATCGGGAAAATCTCCCGCAACACGCCTTCGAGCCCCTGGTCCTTCCGCTTCTTCCAGTGCGTCTCGTACTGGAGGAACTCGGCGTAGCTCTTGGTTTGGATCGTTGTCAGATCGGGTGTTTCGTAGGGGGCTTGCCGGCTTCCGAAATGACGGATTTCCTTCGGTTGAAGACGCCGCTCTGCGGTGGTAGCCATGTACGATTACCCTCCAGATCAGTCGCGAAAGAGAGAATGCCAATGGAGAGGCCCGGCCAGCGCGCAGACCTTCCCCCCGGCCGAGAATCCGCGGCTTTTGCGCGGAGTTTCCGGGATCGTGCGGGGCAAGCCCGGAACCAATCCGCGCGCCTTGCGGCGCGGGATCGTTCGGGCTGGTTCCAGGGCAAGCCCCCGGGGCGTTCAAAATCAGCAGCGCACCGCACCGGGTCCCCTCGATGAAGGTGCCGCTTTCGGAAAAAATCGGAACAGTTGAGAATCCGCTCTACTTGATCGAAACCGTCGCGCCAGCCTCTTCCAGTTCGGCCTTGAGCTTCTCGGCATCCTCCTTGGAAATGCCTTCCTTGACCTTCGAAGGAACACCCTCGACAAGGTCCTTGGCTTCCTTCAGGCCCAGTCCGGTGGCCGCGCGGACGACCTTGATAACGCCAATCTTCTTGTCGCCGAAGCCTTCCAGGACAACGTCAAACTCGGTCTTCTCCTCGACGGCCGCCTCGGCCGGCGAGGCCATCGGCCCGGCCATCATCACGCCGCCGCCGGCAGCGGCCTTGATGCCGTGCACGTCTTCGAGGTAGTCACTGAGCTCTTTCGCTTCCTTGAGCGTCAGGCCGGCGATCTTGTCGCCCAATTCCTTGGAAACCGGCGAGAATTCACGGGTGGCTGTATCAGTCGACATGGGTCATTCATCCTTTCTGAGTTTCTTTGACGCCGCCGGAGGCATGATGCACCGTGTCGCGCCGGCAACGCTCGGAATTGTAGGTTTGTGTCTTGTTCGATTCGAGGGGCCGCTCCTCCACCGCCGCGGCGGCAGGCCCGGCCGCGATGGGCGTCCTCTCTCGGGCGGGGCTCACTCGGCCGTTTCGCCCTCCTCGCCCTCGCCCTTCTGCTTGACCTGGCCGGCCAGGGTCGCGCCGGGACCGCAAATCTGGGCCACCAGCGTGGCCCCCGGCCCCAAAATCTGCCCAACGAGCAGGCTCAACTGCTCCTCCCGGCTGGGCCACCTGCTGACCTGCTCGACCTGCTCGGAGGTCAGTTGTTCGCCTTCCATGATCCCGCCTCGGGCGGCGAACGTACCGAAGCGTTTGTCCTTGCCGAGGCGAACGATCTCCTTGGCGAGCGCGACGATGTCACTGGCTCCCCAGCAAATCGCGTTGGTCCCGGTGATGCCATGGAACAGGCCGTCGAGCGAGGTTCCAGCCGTCGCGCGGGCCGCCAGACTGTTCTTGACCACCAACACCTCGATCCCTTTGTCCGCCATTTCGGCGCGGAGGGAATTGTTGGCGTTGGCGTCCATGCCGACCATGTTCACCAACAGCGCTGCGTCGACTCCCTTCAGCCGTTCGCGCAGGTGGTCCGTAATCAGGTTCTTAACATACTTGCTCATAATGGCACGCTATGCCCTTACCGCGGATGTGTCTTGTGAGTGCTGCTTGGCTGCCGGAAGCCTGGGCCTCGGAGAAGGGTTGCCGGCCGGTCCGGCGACCGACGGCGCGAACCGCCCTTCCCCGCTTCGCGTCTACAGCGCCAGGCGGATTCCCGGGCTCATCGTGGCGCTGATGGAAATGCCGCGGACGTATTGGCCGCGCACGGCGGCCGGCTTCAGGCTTTGCACGTAGTCGATGAAGCTTTGGATGTTCTCCGCGAGTTTCTCGCCGTCGAAGCTGAGTTTTCCGACCACCGCGTGGACATTGCCGCCGGAATCGTTGCGAAACTCCACCTTGCCGGCCTTGTATTCCCGAACCGTCTTGCCCACGTCGGGCGTGACGGTTCCCGCCCGAGGCGACGGCATCAGGCCCCGCGGGCCGAGAACCCGGCCAAGCGGTCCGACAATGCCCATCATGTCCGGGGCGGCGATGCAGACATCGAAATCGGTCCAACCGCCCTTGATCTTCTCGGCCAATTCCGGCCCGCCGACCTCGTCGGCCCCCGCCTCGGAAGCCTCGTTGAGCTTGTCCCCCTTGGCAAACACGATGACTCGCAGCGTCCGCCCGATACCATGGGGGAGAACCACCGAGCCGCGGACAAGCTGATCGGCCTGCTTGGCGTCGATTCCCAATCGGATGGCGATCTCGACCGTCTGGTCGAATTTGGTGTTGTTGAAAGTCTTCAGCAACTTCACCGCCTCGGGGAGCGGCAACGTCCCCTTGCCCGGCAGCTTTTCCACCAGGCTTCTCATGCGCTTCGAACTTTTTGCCATATCTTTCCGTCGATCCCTTTTCGGATTCCGTCTCTCTGCCGCCCAGCCGCCGGGGACCCGCTGCCACCCGGTATCCGGCCGCGCAAATCCTCCCGCGAGCGTCCGCTGCCCAAGACGCGGGCCCGGCGCCGCGGTATCTTCAGTCGACGATGTCCAATCCCATGCTCCGCGCGGTGCCGGCAATCAGTCGGCGCGCGTGCTCCAGGTCCCGGGCGTTCAGGTCGTGCATCTTCTTCTTCACGATCTCGTCAACTTGCGCCCTGGTGACCGTGCCCACCTTTTCGCGGGGGACGTTTCCCGAGCCCTTGGCGATCCCCGCCGCCTGCTTCAACAAGTCCACGGCGGCCGGGCTCTTGGTCTGCATCTCGAACGATCGGTCGTTGAACACGCGGACGACCACCGGAACTCGCAGTCCCTGCTGCTCCTTGGTCTTCTCGTTGAATTGCTGAACGAACTGGCCAAGATTAATCCCGAAGCGTCCCAGCGCGGTGCCCACCGGCGGGGCCGGAGTCGCCTGGCCGCCCGGAACCTGAAACTTGACTGTGCCTACAAGCTGTTTTGCCATGATTCGTGCCTAGACGCTTTCAATCTGCCAATATTCCAATTCGACGGGGGTGCTGCGCCCGAAAATGTTGATCATCACGGTCACGCGCCCGTTGGTCTCGTCGATCGTGTGGACTTCACCCTCGAAGTTTTCGAACGTCCCCTCGTTGATCTTCACGCGGTCGCCCGTGTTGAAACCGATCTTGAGCTTGGGGACTTCGTCCTGTTTTTCTTCCTTCTTCGCCAGAATCCGCTGGACTTCGTGTTCAAGCATCGGGGTCGGGCGCCCCGCTGCGCCGGTGAAATCGCCGATGCCCGGCGTCTCGCGCACAAGGAACCAGGTGTCTTCGTTGATCTCCATCTGGACGACAAGATAGCCCGGATAAAGCTTTCGCTTCGTCACGCGCTTCTTGCCGCCTTTGAATTCCGTGACCTTCTCCGTCGGAACGATGACTTCGCCAAAATACTCTTCCAGCCCGGCAATTTTCACCCGCCGCATCAAGCCGTCGCGGATCGAATCCTCGCGGTTGCTCTGCACCTTGAGGATGTACCAGTCCATTTTCGGAGTCTCGGCCTCCTCGGCGGCATGCTCCGCCGTGGCTTTCCTTTCCGCGCTTGGGTTCGCCGCGGGCGCCGCCTCCGCGTCGCCCATATCGGTCGCATCGGGCTCCGCGACCGCCGCCTCCTCGACTTCCGGCGATTCGGCCGCGGCCGGTGAATCCTCGCCAGCCGAGGGCACGGCCGGCGGCACGGCCGCGCCCGCCTCGCCGGCTTCCGCCTCCGGCAGTTGCGGCGGGACCGCTTCGTCGATCGGCTTGTTCGGTTCCTCAGTCACGATTGACGTCCCTCTCTGACTGGCCTTGGCGACCTGCCGTGGTCAAATCCGAGCCCTGTGATGCATTCAACGACCGGCGTGTTTCGGTTCGCTCCAGGCAAGCGCGCGCTCGTTAGAGAATACCCAAGATCTTGAATACCCATCCCCAAAAGAAATCGAATACAAACAGGACCACGGCAAGCACGAAGATCGTTACCAGCACGACCACGGAACTGCGATACAGCTCCGTCCGCGTGGGCCAGGAGACCTTGTTCATTTCGGCTTCGACGGCAATCAGGAAATCGGCGAACCCCGGCACGTTCACGATCCGGTAAGCCGCCCACAATCCGACCAGGAGCAATCCGGCGGGGACCGTCAGGCTCCATTGCCGGCCGAAGACGATCATCGAATTGGAAAGCTGCCAAAGGCCCGCCGCCATGCACACCGCGATCGCGGCGAACGTGACCTGCCGGGCGATGCGGCCCTGGGTGCGCTTGTAAATGCCTGCTCGAAAAAATTCTTGAAAGAACGCATTCACCGGCGTGCTCTTTATTTCTGTCGGCCCGACCGGCTGAGCGGCGAGCGAGCCGAGGGACCAACCCGGTTGTCTTCTGGAGCCGATTTCGAACCCATCACCATCGAGGTTCGCCTCCGGCCGCGGCGTCTTTCCGCGCGGCCTTTGGATAGGTTCTCAGCTTCTCGCCGCCGACCACCTTCCGGAACGGCCTGCCGTGGCGCGCCAGACCCCTCCGAGCGATCGCGACAGTTTCGCTTCAAACAGGGGCGGAGGGACTCGAACTCTCAACCGCTGGTTTTGGAGACCAGTGCTCTACCACTTGAGCTACACCCCTACGCCACGGGGACGGCGCCACTGGTTCGTGGCCGCCAAGCCCACCCCGCCGCGGGCGGCCGCGGACCGGGCGATCTGTCTTGCCCGGCCCGTCCGCCGTCTACTCGAGGATTTTTGTCACGACGCCCGACCCGACGGTCCGCCCGCCTTCGCGAATCGCGAAGCGGACGTTCTCGTCCATGGCGATCGGATTGATCAACTCGACCGCCAACTTCACGTTGTCGCCAGGCATGCACATCTCGGCCCCGCCGAGCAGGTTCAACGAGCCGGTGACGTCGGTGGTGCGGAAGTAGAACTGCGGGCGATAGCCGCTGAAAAACGGCGTGTGCCGCCCGCCTTCCTCCTTCGAAAGCACGTATACCTCGGCCTCGAACTTCGTGTGCGGCGTGATCGACCCCGGCCTGGCAAGCACCTGGCCGCGTTCGATCTCCTCGCGCTTGACGCCTCGCAGCAGGCAACCGACGTTGTCGCCGGCGATGCCCTCGTCGAGCGTCTTGTTGAACATCTCGACGCCCGTGCAAACCACTTTGCGGCTCTCTTTGGCCAGACCGACGATCTCCACGTTCTCGCCGACCTTGATCACGCCGCGCTCGATTCGCCCCGTGGCGACCGTGCCGCGGCCTTCGATCGAGAACACGTCTTCGACCGCCATCAGGAACGGCTTCTCCGCCTCGCGGGTCGGCTCGGGGATGTAGTTGTCGATCGCGTCCATCAACTCGTCGATGCACTTGATCGCGGCCGGATCGTCGGGCTTGTTGTACGCCGTCAAGGAATCGCCGCGAATCACCGGCAAATCGTCGCCGGGGAAGCCGTAGCTGCTGAGCAGCTCGCGGACCTCCAACTCGACCAGTTCAAGCAGCTCTTCGTCGTCCACCAGATCGCACTTGTTGAGAAACACGACGAGCGCCGGCACGTTCACCTGGCGGGCCAGCAGGACGTGCTCGCGGGTCTGCGGCATCGGGCCGTCGGCCGCCGAAACCACGAGGATCGCGCCGTCCATCTGGGCGGCTCCGGTGATCATGTTCTTGATGAAGTCGGCGTGCCCCGGGCAGTCGATGTGGGCATAGTGGCGCTTGGCCGTCTCATATTCGACGTGGGCGACGGCGATTGTCACCGTCTTCGTCGCGTCGCGCACCGTGCCGCCCTTGGCGATGTCCGCGTAGGACTTGAAACGAGCCAGCCCTTTTTTCTGCTGGACAGCTAAGATGGCCCCGGTCAATGTGGTCTTGCCGTGGTCGATGTGACCAATCGTGCCCACGTTGACATGGGGCTTCGTGCGTGCAAATACGTCCTTGGCCATTCTAGACTATTCTCCCTGCATTCAATTAAGCGGGTACCTTCGAACTACCTGGATCGACCATTCGGGTGGACTATCCGACAAAAGAGCTGCTGATGGGAGTCGGACCCATGACCTCGTCCTTACCAAGGACGCGCTCTGCCAACTGAGCTACAGCAGCCTGTCCATACTCTACTGGTTGCCATCGCGTGTCCGCCAAGGCCGGTTTTGAAGAGCGGGTAGAGGGAATCGAACCCTCGCAACCAGCTTGGAAGGCTGGGGCTCTACCACT
>JAMOAF010000820.1 GCA_023621895.1 Planctomycetota bacterium | reverse complement strand
GGCGCGAAAACAGCACGGAAGCCGCAGCGCTTCTGGAGACCGCCAAGCGCCGATTGGCCTGGCTTGAGAAGGTGGCCGCTTTGCAGGAGTCTCCCGAGTCAGCGGGCATCAGCGCGCTGGTCTAAATCGACCTGCGTGATTCGTGGAAAAAGCGGCTGCTGTTCAGATAGCCGCGTGGGCTTGCCCCGCGCTGCGTTACGTACGGGCTATGCCGCAGCGCAGGCGCGCCGCGCGGAGCAAGCCCACGCGGCGATCACGCTCTGATGAATTCCTCCCGGAATCACGCAAGCTCATTTAAGTGGGCGGATTGGCGCCAGCCGGGTCGAACTGAGCGCGCCTGAAGGGAACCAGACCACCCAGAAGAGGCAAAACAACCCCGCTGCCGCTTTCTCCGCGACTGCGGAAGTCGGCGGTTCCGCCCAGGTTCGGGAAGATAACTCGATCGTGCGGGTTGGGGAACATCGCCGTTCCCCCTCGCCTGCGGGGACGTCTTTGCTGGCAGCCCAATCTGTGCTAGCTTGCTTTTCCTGCCGAGAGCGGCGCTCGCGGCGGCTGAAGAATCAAAAGCTGACTGCCCGGTTTTGGAAAAGGATATCTGCGATGGGGGGAGTCTTCGGCGCTGTATCCCGCGGCGATTGCGTTGCCGACCTGTTCTATGGCACGGATTATCATTCCCATCTGGGCACTGTTCGCGGCGGGCTGGCGGTCAAGAACGGCAAGGGGATGACCCGGTTCATTAAGGACATCACCAACGCCCAGTTTCGCAGCAAGTTCGAGGACGATCTTCCCAAGCTGGCGGGTCACCTGGGCATCGGCGTGATCAGCGACTACGAAGACCAGCCATTGATCATCGGGTCGCACTTGGGAACCTACGCCCTGGTGACCGTGGGCCGGATACTGAACCTCGAGGCCCTCGCCGCCGAGGCGTTCCGCAAGCGCGCGACCCATTTTTCAGAGATGAGCGGCGACGCGATCAATCCCACGGAATTGGTCGCCACGCTGATCAACCAGGGGCGGAGCTTTGAAGAAGGGATTCGGCTTGCACAGGAGGCGATCGACGGTTCGTGCACGCTGCTACTGATGACCGACGACTGCATCTACGCGGCCAGGGATCGCCTGGGCCGGACTCCCCTGGCGATCGGCGGCAAGCCGGAGGCGGTCTGCGCCACCCTGGAGACCTGCGCCTTGGCGAACCTCGGCTACGAGACGGAGCGATTCCTCGGGCCGGGCGAGATCGTGCGATTGTCGCTGGAGGGCATCGAAACGGTTCAGCCGCCCGGAGACCAGATGCAGATCTGCTCCTTCCTTTGGGTCTATTATGGCTTTCCGGCTTCGACTTACGAGGGGATCAACTGCGAGGCGGTGCGGAACCGCTGCGGCGCGGCGCTGGCCAGGGCGGACAACGTTGAAGTCGACGTGGTTGCGGGCATCCCCGACTCGGGAACCGGCCATGCAATCGGCTACGCGCACCAGGCCGGCGTCTCTTACCAGCGGCCGTTTGTGAAGTACACGCCGACGTGGCCGCGGAGCTTCATGCCGCCGGACCAGCAGGTTCGGGACCTTGTCGCCCGGATGAAACTCATTCCGGTGAGCGAGCTGATCCGCGGAAAGCGCCTCTTGTTCTGCGAGGACTCGATTGTCCGGGGAACCCAGTTGAAGGGCACGATCAAGCGGCTCTACGCCGACGGCGCCCTGGAGGTCCACATGCGGCCCGCCTGCCCTCCGCTGATTTTCGGCTGCAAGTTCTTGAGTTTCTCCCGATCCAAGTCGGAACTCGACCTGGCGACGAGAAAAGCCATCAAGGAACTGGAGGGCGACGCCGGCGCCAAGCTGGAGGAGTACGCCGATCCGCTCAGCGACCGCCACGCGGCGATGGTCGAACGAATCCGGCTGGACATGGGACTGACCACGCTCAGGTACCAGAGACTCGACGACCTGGTTGCCGCGATCGGTCTGCCGAAACACCGGCTCTGCACGTACTGCTGGGACGGCGCCGAGACGTGCGAGAGCTGCCCGAGCAGGTGGCACAGCGAAGACCGGGTTCAGCTTGTCGTATGAGCGGCGGCCGGCACGCCGACCTTCTCGTAGGTGCGGTGGACCAAGCCGCTGTCGTGGTTTTGCATCGCGATCTGGGCCAGCCGCCGCCCGTGCTCCGTGGGATACTCGCCGGTGATGCACGCCTGGCAGAGGTGATCGGAATCGAGTCGGATCGCCCGGGCGATCGACTCGACGGGCAGGTAGCGGAGCGAGTCCGCGCCGAGCGTTCGGGCCATTTCCTCCTGGTTCTCCTCGGTCAGCGGGCGTCCCTTGAGGAAGTGGGGCGCAAACAGCTCGCTGATCGTCGACATGTCGATCCCGTAGAAACAGGGGGCGATGATCGGCGGGCAGGCCACCCGAACATGGACTTCGCGAGCCAGCCCTTGCTGGCGGATGCGTTTCAGCAGCACGCGCATCGTGGTCGAGCGGACGATGGAGTCTTCGACCAGCAGAACCCGCTTGTCTTCGAGGACTTCGCGCAAGGGGGTGTACTTGGTCTGAGCGCGTTGCTCGCGCTTGGCGCCCCCCTCAATGAAGGTGCGGCCGCTGTAGCGGTTGCGGATCAGGCCTTCCAGGCACGGCACGCCGAGGCGGTAGGCCATCGAGTCGGCGGCGGCTTTGCTCGTATCCGGCACGGGGACAATGATCGTATCCTCGTCGATCGGCAAGGTCTCCATTCTCGCCAGCTCTTCGCCCAGGGCCTTGCGTGCCATGTAAACGCCGCGGCGGTCGAGCGTGCTGGCGACGTTCGAAAAATAGACCCACTCGAAGAAACAGTGGGCATGGCGGGGGCTGTTGGCGAAACGCTCGATTTGCAGTTTGCCGTCGGTGATCGTGATCGCCTGGCCCGGCAGCAGCGACTTGATGCTTTCCGGGGCGAATCCGAGATTCAGCAGCGCCACGCTTTCGCTGGCGGCGGCGAACAGCGGCCCGTCGACGGCATAGCTGAGGGGCTTGATGCCGAGCGGGTCCCGCGCGACGAGCATGTCGCCCAGGGCGTTGAGGAAGACGAGGCTGTAGGCGCCGTCCGCCCGATCGGCGATCTGGCGGCAGAGATCGATCAGCGGGGGCCGGCCGTCTTGCGACAGCGCCTTGCTGATCATGTGCATAAAGATTTCGGTGTCGGTCTCCCGCGCGAGATAATTGTCGCTGTCACCGAGCAATTCGTCTCGCAACACGGAGTAGTTCGCCAACTGGCCATTGAAGGCGAAACTGAACCACTTGTGTTTCTTGATGTGGTGCCGTTCGAAGGGTTGGGCGTAGCTGCGGTCTTCCGCGCCGCAGGTCGCATAGCGGACATGGCCGATGGCCGCCCTCCCCACATACTCCTTCATCAAGCTCTCATACTTGCCCCGGTGGCTCAGGCGAAACACCTCGGAGACTGTTCCGACATCCTTATGGGTGTCGATGAGTTGCCTCCGATGGGGGTTGTATGAAGTGAACCCGGCGGCCAATTGACCACGATTCTGGATGTCCAGAAGCATCCTGATCATTAACCGTGAGACCTCCTCGGGCCCCTGTTCGGGGCAGAGCGCGCTGCTGCCGGCGCCCGGGAGGTGGTAGATCGCGGCCACGCCGCACTCTTCTCGCAACTCGCTCATCGATTCGTCGCTTGGCTGCCGTCCTGACGACCAACTCCGCACGAAATTGGGGGGGTGGAACCGGCCACGGGTTGAACGGAAGCCTGGCCGGCACGGCCTTCCGGGGCCGCGCTGACAGACAGGTCCGATCGCTTTTTTATTGTAATCCGCGGGCTGGAACCCAACAACCGGCCTCGCAAGGTGAATCGGATTGGGTGGTGCCCCTTACCAAACGGGATCGAATAGCCGAAATTACTGCATGGTGAGTTGAGAAAGATATTGGCGGCAAGGACCGTCTCGCCGCTGAAGTGCCGAAGTGGACAGTCCTTCGGGCCGAGAGGGTTTCCACCGGCTTTGCGGTCTCCGCTGGCTGTCCAAGCCGCCTGGCTTTAACCCGTTGCTCCACCCCCTGTTGGATTTCCGTTGAGATGACTGACATCGTTCGCCAGGAGATTGCCGCGACCGCAACGACGATGGTCGTGAAGGTCGGTACCCGAGTGCTTACCAGCGGGGCTGGTTCGCTCAACTACGAACGGATCGGCGAGCTCGCCCAGGAATTGCACGATGTGATGTCAACCAAGCGAAAGGTTGTGCTCGTCAGTTCTGGCGCGGTGGGAGCGGGCATGGGGCGGCTGGGGCTGCGCGAGCGTCCCACGGAGCTCGCCCAATTGCAGGCCGTCGCCGCGGCGGGGCAGAGCCTGCTGGTGGAAGCCTACGAACGCAGTCTGCAAAGACACGGCCGCCATGCCGCCCAGGTCCTGCTCACGGCCGAGGATCTCGATCACCGCAAACGCTATTTGAACGCCCGCAACACGCTCTGCGCCCTGCTGGAATTCGGTGCTCTGCCGATCATCAACGAGAACGACACAATCAGCGTGGAAGAGCTCCAGACGACCTTTGGCGACAACGACCGGCTGGCGGCGATCGTCACAAACCTGATCCAAGCGCCGCTCCTGGTGCTCCTGTCCGACGTGGAGGGGCTTTATGACGGAGATCCCCGCTCCCCGGGCTCGAAAGTCATCTCCACGGTGGAACGGCTCGGCCCGGAGATTCTCGCACTGGTCCGCGATGCGAAGTCGGGCCTCGGCAAGGGGGGAATGGCCAGCAAGCTGGAGGCCGCGCGGATGACCACCGCGTCGGGGGGAAACGTGATCATCGCCAGCGGCCGGAAGCCGGGTGTGTTGCGGGCGATTGTGGCGGGCGAGCCGGTCGGAACCGCCTTCTTGGCGCAGGGGCAATTGGTGGCCGCGAAAAAACGCTGGATCGGCTACACCGTGCAGCCGCGGGGCAAACTGATCGTCGACGCCGGCGCGCGCAAGGCCGTCGAGTGGAACGGCGGGAGTCTGCTCGCGATCGGCGTTGTCAAGGTCAGCGGCCACTTCGAAAAAGGGGACATTGTGGCCGTTTGCGACCTCGATGGGACGGAATTCGCGCGCGGACTGTCGAATTACGGCTCCGACGACGTCCGCCGGATTCGTGGCCTGAAGACCGGCGAAATCGCCGGGATTCTCGGTTACTGCCCCTACGGAGAAGTAATCCATCGCGACAATCTGATGGTCACAGCCTCGCACGCGGACTGATCGGCGGCGACCCAGAGGCGAGTCTCTCGGAAGGCAGCCGCCGCGGTCCGAGCCGCGGACGACTCTCGGACAAGACGCGTCTGCCGGGCGAAGACGCCTTTTTGATCGGCCCAACCCTCTTGACTGTGTACAGCCGTATATTATACTATTGTCCATCAGGTGCTTTGTCGATCTTCACGCCAGGGGCAAACCAACGGAGCCAGCCATGGAATGTTTTGAAGGACGTCTGACCGACCGGCAACGAGCCGTCTACGAGTTCATCCGCGACAAGATCCGCTCCCGGGGGTACGGTCCCACGGTGCGGGAGATCGGCGAGCACTTCAAAATCAAGTCGCCCAATGGCGTGATGTGCCACTTGAAAGCCCTTGAAAAGAAGGAATTGATCATCCGCGAGCCGAATATGTCGCGGGCGATTCAATTGGCCGCCGAACCGATCGAGGACCGGGGCTTGCGGCTGGCCGGCCGGATTGCCGCGGGCGTGCTCCACGAAGCAATCGAGCAGGAAGATCGGGTCGATTTCAAGGAAATATTCGACCCTTCGAACAAAGACCTCTTTGTTCTGGAGGTCAACGGCGACTCGATGATCGAGGACCAGATCGCTGACGGCGACTACGTGGTGATTCGGCGACAACGGACCGCCCGAAAGGGGCAGATCGTTGTCGCCTTGACAGACGAAAACGAGGCGACGCTGAAACGCTGGTTTCCCGAGAAGAACCGGATTCGGCTCGAGCCGGCAAATTCCAGCATGAAGCCGATTTACGTGAAGAACGCCAAGGTTCTCGGCGTGGTGGTCGGTGTCGTGCGGCAGGTGAAGTGAGTTCGCCTGTCACTTCGTCAGTTGCGTTTCCCGGTTCTGCTCCAAATAAAACGGTTGTGCCGTGCGTTGGCGCGCACCTTTCAGGCCACTCACCAGCGCGCAGCCGCCTCCACCATCCAGCCCAAACGCCCCCATCCGGCTCGTCCGGATGGAGCGCAAGGTTGGCGGCTAACACGCGTCCCCGCCCGGCAGCGACCGCCAGCCAGCGCCCAGCCCAAACGCCCCCATCCGGCTCGTCCGGATGGAGCGCAAGGTTGGCGGCTAACACGCACGCCGCACGCGGCGGCGACAGCCACCCAGCGCCCAGCCCAA
>JAMOAF010000206.1 GCA_023621895.1 Planctomycetota bacterium | reverse complement strand
GATGAAAACTAAATCGACCTGCGTGATTCGTGGAAAAAGGCGGCTGCTATTCAGATAGCCGCGCGGGCTTGCCCCGCGCTCTCCTGCGCTGCGGCACAACCCGTACGTAACCAAGCGCGGGGCAAGCCCACGCGGCTATCACGATCTGATGAATTCCTCCCGGAATCACGCAAGCTCATTTAGCGATCGGCGAAACGGGTGGGTTCCCAAGCTGGAGCTTGGGAACCAGGGTGGTGTCGAGTGGCGAAACGGGTGGGTTCCCAAGCTGGAGCGTGGGAACCAGGAGGCCTCGGAGGATCATACTCGACCAATATAACGTCGCGGAGGCGGCGGGGTAAGAAAGGGAAGAGCCGCCAGCCGTGGGCGACCCGCTTCCCCGGGGCTTGGGCAGTCTCGGCTGACTGCTGACCGCCGACGACTGGCGGTTATTGATAGAGCGCCGGGATCGACTCGGTCCAACCGATGACCGGCACTTCCTGGGCCATGAGGAAGATTTCGACGCGCCGATTCTTTTGCCGGCCTTCGGGGGTGGTGTTGGGGGCGATCGGCTGGTTGGCGCCGTATCCGGCGACGCCGATCCGCTGCGAGTCCAGGCCGGATTGCTGGAGGACGCGCGCCACCTGGTTCGCCCGGCATAGGCTCAGGTGGAAGTTGTCGCTGAACAGGTCTCTTACCGGTTTTTTGGCGATCTGCCGGTCGTCGGCGTGCCCGACAATCAAGACTTTCAAGCCATCGCCTTCTTCCGAGTTGAGCGTCTTGGCCAGTTCTCGCAGGGCGGGTTCCGCGCCCGGCTTGAGCTGGTCCTGGCCTTCGTCGAAGACGATGTCGGTTCCGAGCTTGCTCACACCGCTGGTGGTGGCGGAGGCGGCGTTTCCATATCTTTCGGAGACCCGGGCGAGCTGGGCCTGGGTATGCGGAGCGAGGGCTGGCAGAGGGCTGAGGCCGGCCACCGCGCCGCGCTGCTTGCGATATTCCGCGAGACGCTGGCGACCGACGCCGGCCTCGGCGTCGAGCAGGCTGAGCTCCTCTTCCGCTCGCAAGAGTTGGTCTTCGATGTTAACGGAATGGACCTTGAGGTTTTCGAGCTGCGCCACGAGCGCTTGATTGCGTTCGGTGAGCGACTGGTTTTGAGCGGTGAGGGACTTCGCCTTGCCGGCGGAGACGCAGCCGCTCGAAACAAGAAACACCGCTGCCACTCCGCAGGCGAGGCCCCAGCGCTGTGCAGTCATGATTCGACTCCTTTCGAATCGGCGCTGCTCCGGTTCGGGGAGCACCGCATCGAGTCTCCATCCGTGGTTTTGTCGCTGGCTCGCGGGACCTTCGAACAGGATGCCCTTGAGCATGTCGAGCAAGGTTCCGCTGATCGTCATGGCGCCGTTCCAGGTCCACATGTTGCGGAGCAGGTCGAAGGTCATCGTACCTGCGAGGACCAGCAGCATGGCGCAGGGGAACAATCCCAGCCAGACGACCATTCCCGAGTACGGCGCCTCGGGCAGTGTGCGGGGGCCGATCGCCGGCCCCTCGGCGATGTCGACCGCCGGGGCGGCGACGGCCTCGGCCACCGCGCCAATCGGCTCGAAACCGATTGGCGCGGTGGCCTCGTCGAGCATTGGGGCCATCTCGACCGGCGCGCCGATCATCGTGGCTGCCTCGTCGCCCTCGGTGTCGAGCGCGATGACCTGCGAGCCGCTCTCCTCCTCGCCGGCTTCTTCCAGGGGCGTCAGAAGGAATTCCTCGTCGGTTTGGATTTCCGTCCCGGATGCGGAGCCCTCCGCCTCGGCGAGCGTCAGCATGTCGTCTTCGCCCAACTCGAGCGATTCCTCCTCCTGGCCGGTCAGTTCCAGCGGCTCGTCGAGCGCCAGGCCGCTGTCGGCCGGGTCGACGAGAGAGATTCCGCTATCGCCGCCGATCGTCACATCGCTTCCCGCTCCGCTGCCGCCGAGAACGAGGTCTTCGCTGTCGAGGACGCTGTCGGACACGTCCAGATCGCTGCCGGTCTCGGCTTTTTCTTCCGAGGCCAGCGCGATGTCGCTGTCTTCGAGCGTTACATCCTGGTCCAGGGTCAGGTCAAGCTCCAGGTCGGAGCCACTTCCCTGCTGGGTCGTTTCGCTTCCCAGGTTGATGTCGCTGCCAGCCAGCGCGAAATCCGAGAGTTCCAGGTCGCTGCCGCCGGAGGCGGGGGACTGCGTGCCGCCGAGGACAAGCTCTTCGTCTTCGTCGCCGGAGGCCGGCGCGTGTTTGCTCTTGATCTGTTCGGCCAGGTAATTCTGAACGTCCTCGGCCTTGAATTTCCAGTCGGCTCCGTCGCGATACCCGTGGAGCTTGTTCTGCTCGCGCAGGTGGTTGACATCGGCGGGCTTGACCCCGAGGACTTCGGCCGCTTTTTGCGTGTTGTAGAACTGTTGGGACATGTGGCCCTCCCAGACAAGCCTGGCCGCCTGGGCTGAAACCCCAAACGACCCGGCTTTACCTTTGTTCCAAGAGCGTTTGAATTTCCGGCGGCAAGGGATTCTTGCCGTTAAAGTACTGCATTTGCAGGTCCCAGCTGATATTCCGCACGCAGCACAGTTCCACGTTTCCGTTGGCCAACTCAACGTGGTAAACCGCCATTGTGCTCCGTCTCGGGTCGACCACCACCACTTGCTGGTAGCGCCCTTCCACCACCGTGGACTCGACGATCATTCGGCTGTCGGTTGCAGCGAGCTGTTGGGCATCCACCCGGCCCGCGTACACCTCGGGTCGGCCGGGGATGGCGCCCATCGCCACTGCCACCAAACCTGCAACAATCAGGATCCCAAGCACCGTGCCACGCATCCATGCACCTTGAATATCTAGCGGCTAGGGAAAATGGGACCCTAACCTCAATTGTAAAGGGCCCAATTTCCAATGCAAGAAAAATCAGTCCCGGAGGGGGGAAACCGAACCGGCACTGTCCATCGACCTTCGCACATCCGCTTTTACCGTCACGAGCCTGCCGGCCCGCCCTGCACCAAGCCGGGCGAGCGGCTCGACCGGCGAGCCTCACGCTGCCGTCCGGCCAAAATCGACGCCGCTCGACGGGCCGCTGCTCCGAACCGGTTGGCCGCCTGGCCCAAAAAACCGAGCGGAAAGCCCTCCGCAGCCGCGAGAGAAGCGAGTCGTCGCGAGGCTCCGCGTCTGACGCAAGTATTTATTAGCAAACGACTTGAGCGCTTCCGAAGCCTCTCTGGCCGCGACGGCGCCGAGGGGCTGTGTTTCAACGCCCAGACAAGCCGGCGAAGTGTACCCAAAGGAACGAGGCTGCCGCAAGGGCAGCTTGTTCATTGACGGCGAATTCAATACCCTTTTGGAGGGGGGCGCAGGGTTCAAGACGCCGACTCAGCCGCACGGCTGCCATCGGCAGGGGTGGCAATCGCACCTCAGACCGTCTTTTGGGCGGAGGCGAAGCCGCCTTCCCGATCGGCCGGCGGAGGCCTAGAATTCGATTTCCTCCAGCCGCAGCCGATTTCGTCACCTCCAATAGACATGTGCCAGATACCGCCCGTCGACGGCAAACCGATCTGCCTCCTGCTCAGTGGTGGTTTGGATAGCTGCATTCTGCTCGGTCAGATGATTGCCCACGGCCACCGTGTCCAACCGGTCTACATTGCCTCCGACTTGGTATGGCAATCGGCGGAATTGGCGGCGTTGCGGGGGCTGCTGTTGGCGATTCAGACCGCGGCGCTTGAACCGCTCGTGGTGCTCAAGCTTCCGCTCGAAGATATCTACCAGGACCATTGGAGTCTCACCGGAGCGGAAATCCCGGGCGAGGAGAGTCCCGACGAGGCGGTCTACCTTCCGGGGCGCAACGCCCTGTTGCTGATCAAGGCCGCGCTCTGGTGCCACCGCCGGGGGATCGACCGGGTTGCGGTGGGTGTCTTGGGCACCAGTCCGTTCGCCGACGCCAAAATTGAGTTTTTCGAGCATTTCCAAGCGGCGATCAACCTGGCAACCGGCGCGAGAATCCAGCTGCTCCGCCCTTTGGCCGGCGCAACCAAGCGAGACGTGATGCGGCTCGGGCGGACGATGCCCTTGGAGCGAACGTTTTCGTGCCTCGCGCCGCAAGCGGGGCTGCACTGCGGCGTCTGCAACAAGTGCACGGAGCGCCGGCGAGCGTTCCAGATCGCGGAAATTCCGGACCCGACCGTTTACAAATCCGACCCCGTCTCCACCTGACAGCCACAGCTTAGCACTGGGAAAGGCGACCAACAGGGAATGTTTCGAGTCACGCGAGAGATCGACTTCTGCTACGGCCATCGATTGCTGAACTACGAGGGCAAGTGCAAATACCTTCACGGACATAACGGCCGGGTGCTGATCACGGTCGAGTCCGCGGCGATCGACCGGCGGGGGATGGTGCTCGATTTCGGCGACATCAAGCGGGTGATCCAGCGATGGATCGATGACCATCTCGATCACCGGATGATTCTCTGCCGCGACGACCCGGTGGTGAGCGTCCTCCAAGAGATGGGAGAACCGCTGTTCCTGATGGACGAGAATCCCACGGCGGAGAACATCGCTCGGCGGATCGCTCAGCACGGGATCGAACAGGGATTGCCGGTGGTCGAGGTGCGGCTGTGGGAGACCCCGAACTGCTATGCGACCTACTCTGCCGATGGCGCGCAGGCGTGGAACGACTCGGCGGCGGACGAATCGCAGCGCTGACCGGTGCGGCCGCCTTCAAGCCCAGCCGGGCAGTGGGAAAAAAGCCAAGGTTCAAGGCTCAATTCCCAATGGCCAAGACCGGGTCTCTGGTTGGGAGCAGCGGATGGAGGAGAGTTGGACCCTGGAATTTGTATTTTGAACCTTGAGCTTTGGACCTTGAACCTTGCCAAAAAAAAGACAGTCCGGGCACTGAACGAATCGGTGGCTCCGGACTGTTTCCCCCCTGGGAACGTACCGCTGAATTTCCTTCTCGGTTAGCGACTCTTGGATGCGAGGGGGCGCCTTCGTGCGCGGTCCGGGCAAATCGGACCGCCGTGTGCCGGGGCGCCCCTCACGTTCTGCGGCATGTTCCTCCAAAATCCGTAAGTGCGGTGAAAAGGGCGTTTGCCGGGACTGGAGCGAGCGACGCGCTGGTCGCCGGCGTCCGGCCGCAACGGCTTGCGAGACCCTGGCAGAGGCAAACGGCGACGCGCACCGCACGGTCTTGCCCGCGACTGAGCCCCCCCCGCATCGTTCGATGCGATCAGTCGCCGGGCGGCGTAACAGAGTGTTTCATCGACTACCGGGCCGGGTTCACTTTGGGAATCTTTTTTCGGTTGTTCGGATTCTGCGGGTCGGACCGGAGCGTCGGCCGGCTGCCCGCCTGCCCGCCACGCCAGAGCGCCGGATGCAATCTCGCCCAGGGTCGAGGTTGGCGGCTGTTTCCATGCGGAATTCGGCGAGCGTCTCGACTCGACTATCGCGGGGCGGTAGTCTAACGGAGTAACCGTTCGCGGCCCGGAGGCGACTCGAAGGCAAGAGTCTGATTTTCGCGGCAGTCGGACATCTGGCGTTCTCCCGCGGCGATGCGCGCCGCCAGACGGGAGACAGTCCTCGGAAACGATGCGCCAAGGGGTGCCGTTTCCTGCAATCCACAACACGCAACCAGACGGGAAAGACATGAAAAAAGTTCTCGTTCCGCTGTTCTGCCTGCTGTCTTGGCAAGCTTATCTGTATCCGGCCGACCTGGTGAAGGACGGCGCCACCGCCTGGCGAATCGTCTTGCCCGACGAACCGACGGTTGTCGAGCAGACCGCCGCGCGCGAGCTTGCCGAGCATCTGAAACTCGTCACCGGCGCGGATTTTCAAACGATTGCCGAAAAAGACGCGCCCGCCGGCGGTGAGTCGCTGATCTTCGTGGGCAACACGGCGAAGGCCCCGAAAAAGGACTACAAGTTCGATGAAATCCTGATCAAGATGGACGGCGGGAACCTGGTTCTCGCCGGGCACGAGAAGCGCGGCTGCCTGTACGCGGTCTATTCATTCTTGCAGGACGTCGTCGGCGTCCGCTGGTGGACGCCCGAGGACGCGTTTATTCCGAACAGGCCGACGCTGGCCGTCGCGGACGACCTCGCCGTTTCCTACGCGCCGCAGATGATCTCGCGCGAAATGTATCACCGAGACGCGCAGCCGACCGTTTTCTCCGCGCGGATGAAGGGCAACGGCTCCCTGACTCCGGAATACGGCGGCGCGGTGCGGATCGTCAATTTCGTCCATTCGTTTTATAGGTACTTGCCCCCGGAGAAGTATTTCGAGGTCCACCCGGATTGGTACTCGGAAATCGACGGCAAGCGCAAGCATGAACACGCCCAGCTCTGCCTGACCAACGAGGAGAT
>JAMOAF010000773.1 GCA_023621895.1 Planctomycetota bacterium | reverse complement strand
GGCTGATGGAGGTGGAGTTGGCACGAGCGGTTTTCGACGCGCCGCCGGGCCCGAACGTGCCGAAAGTGGTTCGCGGGCGGACCGTGACCTGCCGGACGTACTGTCCGGAGATGGCCGAACTGCTGGACGACGTGGCGATCATGGCGGGCCACGACGTCACCCTCTTGCTGGTGGGCGAGACGGGGACCGGCAAGACGACGCTCGCGCGGTTGATCCATGAACTGTCTCCGCGCCAGGAGGAGCACCTTCTGACCATCGCGTGCGGGGCGATTCCACCTGACCTGATCGAGACGGAGCTGTTCGGGCACGTCAAAGGGGCGTTCACCAGCGCGGACCGGTCGAAGATCGGCAAGTTCGAAGCGGCCCGCCGCGGCACGCTGCTGCTCGACGAAATCGACGCGCTGAGTCCCACCCAGCAGGTGAAGCTGCTCCGCGTGATCGAGTCGGGCGAGTTCGAGCCGGTCGGCTCGAACGACACGCGGATGTTCGAGGCCCGGCTGATCGTCGCCTCGAATGTCGACTTGAGGCAGCTCATGGAGCGGAACGAATTCCGCGCGGACCTGTATTACCGGCTCAACGTGCTCGAGTTCCATCTGCCCGCGTTGCGGGATCGGCCGCGCGACATCGTGCCCCTCGCCCTGGGATTCGTCGAAGAGTTGTGCCAGGCCCACGGCGTCTGTATCCGGCGCGTGCACCCGGACTTCCTCGCTTGCCTGAAGAACTACGATTGGCCGGGCAACATCCGCGAATTGAAGAACTACGTGCGCAGGGCCGTGCTGTTCTGCCGCACCGGCGAGTTGACGCCCAAGGACCTGGCCCCGCACTTTCTCGAATCACTGCGGCGCCGCAGCGATGCGCGCGAGCCGGACCTGGCCGCCGATCCGAACGCCCCGCTCAACGACCGCATCGCCGCGAGCGAGAAAGCCATGCTCGAAGAAGCCCTCCGCCGGCACAACAACAACCGGACCGCGACGGCCAAGGCGCTCGGCCTGAGCCGAGTGGGGCTTTACAAGAAGATGCGGAAACACGGCATGATCGCCGCGTGCGCCTTGCCCCGCGCTTCGTTACGTACGGGTTGTGCCGCAGCGCGGGCGCGCCGCGGGGCAAGCCCACGCGGCTATCACGCTCTCATGAATTCCTCCCGGAATCACACAAGCTCATTTAGCGCGTAGGTCTCCAGGCCCATGGACTCTCAAGACGGTTCGTAACACGGTCGCTCCGAGGCCGTTGTCCGCGTCTCGGAGAGACAGCGTCTACAGAAAGAAGACGGGCCAGGAGACCCGTCCTACGAACCTACTTCTTCGCCTCGGGGGCGGTCGGCGTCTTCTCGGCGGGCTTCTCAGCCGGCGACTTTTCCGCGGGCGTCTTCTCTGCGGGAGGAGCGGGCTTGGGAAAGACACGCCGCGGCGGATGCTTGACGATCTCGATCCCCCGCTGGTTTTCCTTTTTGATCCGCGTGAGGATCGGGTCGGCCTCTTCGAGGATCGCCCTGGCGTCGGACTTCTCTTCCGAGGAGATGTCATCGGCCTGGTCGATCACGTCCCAGAGTTTTTGCAGCAAGGCGTTTTGGAGCTGTTTGTCGCTGGAGGGTTTTGCGCCCGACTTCTCGGCGACGAGGCGGGCCTCCAAGCCGGAAAAGCCCTGCGCGGCCTGGGGGTTGGCGGCCGCGTTCTGGGCCTGGACGGCGCGGGAGATGCTCGCATGGGCTAAAACACCCAGACCGCAGGCGAACACGGCGACGACGACATATCGAATCCACTGGGATTTCATGGCAATGCTCCGAACGGAATCGGAAGTTGGGCAGGACTCGTTTTCTCAACGGCAATTCACGGCGCCGGCGGCCGCGTGGGGCAGAAGAAATTTTCCCGTTCCACGCGGATCAGCCGCGGTCGTTGCAGCAGGCAATCGTACATCGCCGTCGTGCAGGCGGAAACGTTGAACGGGCCAAACGTGATTCCGCAGAATCCGCAGATCAGGCTGGGGACCGCGTGGCTCGCCTGGGCGCGGACGGCGTAGTTTCCGACCCCGCCCATCCCCAGGGCGAGCACGATCGATTGCTTGTCGTTGTTCTCCGCGCTTGTGAGCGGGCAAGGCAAATCGCGAGCGATCAATGGCGTTGGGTCCATGGACGGCAGCCGGATGGGATGCACCAGGAGATGCCAATGTCCGAGGTCATCCATTTCCCAGACTCCCGGGTACTTGGCGTTTGGGGCCGCACAATCATTGCTGCTATATTTCGTGTCGACGAAGTAGCTCGACACGCCGTCGAGCGGGGGTAGCGGATTTCCGTTGATGTCTTTAAAGAACACGGTGATTTTGACGCCCACATCGCCAAT
>JAMOAF010000583.1 GCA_023621895.1 Planctomycetota bacterium | reverse complement strand
GTCTCCAGGCCCGTGGGTTCGTAGCACGGGTCTCCCGGCCCGTCGCATTGTCGTGTTGGCCGGCTATTGGTGGGGCGGCGCTGCCGTTTTGGCTGTGCATCTTCGCCCGGCTCCTGGCAGCGGGAAAGGCGATTCCATCCGCCGCGGGCTGGCCCGCTCTGCACCACCCTACCCCTTCGTAGCACGGGTCTCCCGGCCCGTTTTTCTCCCCTTCGTAGCACGCGCCTCCCGGCCCGTTTTCTCCTTCTCTTCCGCCAACGCGGCGAATTCCGTGCTACTTGGAAATCCGCTCCAGCGCTCCTCGCGCCGCCTCGCGGACCTTCGGCTCCTTGTCCTCGAGCAGCTTCCTGAGCGGTCCGGATGCCTTTTGAGCCGCCGGGCCGATCTGGCCGAGGCACCAGGCGGCGGCGATCCGATCGTCGGGATCGAGGGCCCCGAGAATCTCGATCAGCTTGTCAACCGCCGGCGCCGCTTCCGGCCCCATCTCCCCAAGCACGTCGATCGCCGGCTGAACGTACGTCAAATCGCCGAGGCATTCGATCAATACCGGCAGCGCCGCATCGGCCTTGCCGGTCAACAGCCAGAGCGATCGGGCGGCCTGCGTGTCGGAATCGAACGTGGGGTCTTTAAGCGTCTTCTGGATTGCCGGGACCGTTGTCTCCGCGAACGGCTTGAGCTTACCCAGCGCGACCACCGCCTCTTCACGCAGCGCCTCGATCCCGTTCCTTTGCATCGCCTCGACGAGCCGCAAGACGGCGTCCTCGCCGATCGACGGCCCGATGTTGCCGAGGGCCGCGGCGGCGTTTCTCCGCACCGAAGCGCCGCCGCTTTTCATCACCTCGAGCAGGTCGGGCGTGGCCGCGGCGGCCGCCGCGCCGATCCCCCCGAGCGCCCGGCAGGCCCAATACTGGGTGTGGAAATTCTCGTGGTGCACTGCCTTCCGCAAGGCCGGAACCGCCGCGGCGGCCGCCGGGCCGATCCCCCTCAGGGCGCTGGCCGCGGCATGGCGGCGCCAGTCGTCCGCGCTGGCGAGCATCTCGATAAGCTGCGGCGTTGCCTTCGCGGCCGGCTCGCCGATCTTGCCCAGCGCGATCGCGGCCGCCGACGCGACCTGCGGAGAATCGTTGCCCAACACACGGATCAACGGGTCGACGGCCGGCTGGCCCAATCCGCCGGCCGCCTCGCCATAGATCGCCCATAGGGGCACGTACTCCAATTTGGGCGTCTCGCGAACGATGCCCCCTTCGTCCGTAAAATGGCCGATCAGCGCGGCGGCCACTTGATCGACCTCGGCCCCGAGCGCGCCCAAGGCCGTCGCCGCGGCCGCGCGGACTTCCGGCGATTCATCATCAAGCCGGGCCAACAGCGCCGGCACTGCCTTCGAGCCGGCCGATTGCAGCTTGCCGATCGCCTCGATTGCAGCGATCCGCTCGGCCGCGTCCGCCGAATCGAGCTTGGCAATCCACGCCTGAACACCGCCCGAACTGCCCGCGCCGCCCGCGCCGCCCGCACCGCCTTGCGGCGGATCGGCCAGGGCCGGCAACGAAACAGCACACGCCAGAACGCCGGTCGAAAGCAGCAATTGCCTCATGGGAGCCTCGTTGGTTGGGGGGGAGCACCCAGTGCTTGTGAATCTCTCGGAAAAGCAGAGCAACTCGTATTGCTCCGCAGCCTCTCAATCATCAGCGGCAAGCGCATCCGGCCAGGGCCTTTCCCGTGAGCGACTTGACCCCGGAGGAAGCGCATGCGGCTTGGAATCTGCTCGACGCCCGCACGGCGATTGTACGTCGGACGACTCGCCCTGACCACCCTCCGCAGACTACCGCCTCGCTCCGCGATCCCCTCGTGGGCCGAGCCCATATCCCCTGTCACCATTTACCCACACCGTTGTTCCCTCAACTCGTGACTCATCTTACCTTCGGCCTTTGCCTCTTCCCGAAATCCGTCGAGTGTTCAAAAAAGCCCTTCCAAATCTTCTTTCAAACCAAGTCCAAACCCGCTCCCCCGCTCTCCGCTTTCCTTCCGATTTCTGCAACATAGCACTTTCGGCTAGTGTGTAACTTGCGCGCAGACGCTCGGACGTAAACCTATTCTCCTGAACCACTTCCGCCCACGCCTCGCGCCCGACTTTTTGTGCAACAAACGAAGTACGGCGCAAAAATACTCAAAAAATCGGCATAATTCCTACCTCTGAGGTGGTTAAAGCAGCCCAGGGTCGCGCAGCGCACCCTGGGTAAGCAGTCGCCGTTCCGCACCCTACGCCAACGGCGTTAAACAGCGCAGCGATAAGAGTCGCCCTTTGCGATCGGCCTTGCGCCACCGTTGCAGCGGTTCCGCCCGGCGGAACATAATGAGCGGCGCTCACAATTTGGAAAAAACTGCCCGCCGCCGGACGCCCAGGTTCGGCGAACTTTTCTCAGATCAATAAGGAACAGAACCATGCGTTCCAAGAGATTCTCACGCAGGAAATTCATCGCCGCCGGGGCTGCCTCCTCGCTGGCGTTCTCAGTGCTGCCGCGCCGTGTTCTCGGCGGCTCGGGCGCGCCGCCGCCGCCGTCAGGCACGCTCAACGTCGGCTGCGTCGGTATTGGCGGGCAGGGCGGGGGCGTCGCCGGCGAGTTGGCCACGTTCGACAACGTGAACATCGCCGCCCTGTGCGATGTGGACGAGGCGTACGCCGCCCACACGCTCAAGCGCTACCCGGGACGCCCGTTCTACAAGGACTACCGCGCGATGCTCGAAAAGGAGAAGGGGCTCGACGCGGTGATGATCGCCACGCCGGACCATTGGCACGCCCCGATCTCGCTCGCCGCGATGCTGCTCGGTAAGCACGTTTACGTCGAGAAACCGATGGCCCACACGATCGAGGAGGCGCGGCGGATGGGGCGCGTGGCGGCCGAAACCAAGGTCGTCACGCAGATGGGCAACAACGGCCACGGGGGCGAAGGGCTGCGTCTGACGAAGGAGTGGATCGATGCCGGCGCGATCGGTGCGGTGAGCGAAGTCCACGTCTGGTCGGACCGGCCAGGCAAGTTCTGGGACACCCAGGGCCGGCGCTGCCCGACCGATACGCCGCCGGTGCCGCCGACCCTCGACTGGAACCTGTGGCAAGGCCCCGCCCGCCAGCGCCCCTACCATCCGGATTACGTGCCGCGCAAGTGGCGCGGCTGGTTCGACTATGGTTGCGGCGCCCTGGGCGACATGATGGTGCACAACGCCGACCCCGCCTGGTACACGCTCGACCTCGGAGCGCCGGACGCGGCCGAAGCGGTCACTTCCGAGACAAACCCCGACAGCTTTCCCCTCTGGAGCATCGTCACCTGGCACTTCGGCGCGAAAGGCAAACGCGGCCCCGTCAAACTGGCCTGGTACGACGGCGGCAAACAGCCTCCCCCGCCGCACGGCATGGAGCCGGGCCGCACGCTCGGCGACAACGGCATCTACTTCGTGGGCGAGAAAGGCGTGATCCTCTGCGGTGGCTGGTCCGGCACTCCCCGGCTCGTGCCCGAGACCGCCATGAACGACTTCAACCCGCCTGAAAAGACCATCCCGCGGAGCGTGGGCCACCGCAAGGAGTGGGTCGAGGCGTGCCTTGCCGGCCGGCCCGAGGACGCGAAGGCCGGTTTCTGGTACTCCGCGCCGTTTACCGAATCGCTCCTGGTCGGAATCCTGCCGGTCCGGCTTGGCAAGCGGATCGAATGGGACGCGGCCGCGATGCGCGCAAAGAATGCCCCCGAGGCCGACCTGCTCATCCGCAAACACTACCGCAAAGGATTTGAGCTGCCGGGTTGACTCGGCGACCGGAAAGAAACGACTCGCGGACAATCGTAAATCGACCGCCTTGCACGCGATTCCCCCCAAAATCCAGGAGACTCCCATGCGACGGAGCCTACTTCTTGCGGCCCTGATCTGTCTGCAAACCGCCGCGGCCGCGCCGGCGACCAAGGACCTCGGCCAGGGATTCTCGGACCACGGCGTGGCCACGCCCAGCAGTTGCCACCGTGGAGCCGTGGCAACCGCCGACGCCGAGGGCCGCCCGCTCTGGCTCGCCTGGCTGATGGATCACCGCGGCTGCTATGCGCTGCTTGTTGTGGACGTCGACGCCGGCAAGGCCGAGCAGCACCCGGTCTCTTTCCCCTTGGGCGACAGCCCGTTCGCATCGATCCTTTCCAGCCGCGGGAAATTCTATAGCCACTTCGGCAGCCACTTTGTCGAGTTCGATCCCACCAAGCGCGAATTCACCATCTGCCGCAAGACAGTCCCGCAGATGGCCATGAGCATGACCGAGGATCAACAGGGGGTGATCTGGTCGGCCACCTATCCGCAGAGCGGGCTGGCTAGCTATGATCCGCAGACCGGCCTGTTCAACGACTACGGGCACCTCTACAAGCAGAATTGGGCCCAGTATCCTCGCTCCGTGGCCGCCGACGATGCCGGCTGGGTCTACCTCGGCGTCGGCAGCACCGCGTGCCAGATCATCGCCTTCGATCCCCGTTCGCGCCAAGCCGTTCCGCTCGTGCCGGAGAGCGACCGGGCGCACGGCTCCGCTTCCGTCTTCGCCGGCACGGACGGCAAGGTCTACGGGCAGCCCAATACGAGCCAGAGCGACAACTGGCTCGTGCTTCACCAGGGTAAGGCCACGGCCGTTGGCAAGCGCCCGAAGTTCACCCCCCAGCCGCTGATCGCCGGGAGCCAAGGCCTCTACCACGCAAGCTTTCCGGACGGTCGCCGCGTGCAGGATTTCGACCTTCTGGAGCAGGTCCTCGTCGTCGAGGATCCAAAGACCAAGAGCCGAAAGACGATCCAGTTCGAGTGCCAGAGCGAAGGCGCGCACGTGATGGGCGTCGCCGCCGCGCCCAACGCAACGGTCTGCGGCGGGAGTGCGTTCCCCATGCGCTTTTTCAGCTATGATCCGCGCGGCGACCAGTGGGTGCGGCAGACGGCCTTTGGCCAATGGAACACGGTCGGAACCCAAGGCGACCGATTCTTCGTGGGGGCCTATTCCGGCGGCCACCTGCTCGAGTGGGACCCGGCGGCGCCGTGGGTCGACACCGTGGAAGGCCGCCAGGACTGCAATCCCCGCGTCCTCACCAGGTGCTCGCCGGACATCATCCGCCCGGCCCGCCTCCTGATGCATCCCGACGGCCGGACGATCATCATGGGCGGCACGCCGGCCTATGGGATGACCGGCGGCGGGCTGCTGTTCTGGGACCGGTCCAGCGGCCAGCGCGTACTGCTCACGCACCAGCAGGTCATCCCCGACCAGGCAACAACCAGCCTCGTGGCGCTCGAGGGTGGAAAGCTCCTCGGCGGAACCACGACCAGCCCCGGCACGGGCGGTGAAACCAAGGCCAAACAGGCCGAACTCTACCTGCTCGACCAGGCGACCAAAGCAATCCAGTGGCACGCCCCGCTGATTCCCGCCGCGCAAGGTTACACCGACCTCTGTCTCGGGCCCGACGGGCTGGTCTGGGGTTTCGCCGATCGAACCGTCTTCTTCGTCTTCGATCCGGCAACCCGAAAGATCGTCCACCAGCGGTCGATCGCCGCCGATTTCACGGCGACCGTCTCGCACCAGGGCCCGAGAGTCTTCGTGCAGGGGCCGAAAGGGGAAGTCTACGCGCTGTTCGTTCGGGCGATCTGCCAGATCGAACCGCAAGATTGGCAATTCAAGCTCCTGGCCAGGTCGCCCGTCCCCTTGGGCGCCGGCGGCGACATCTGCCAGGGACGCATCTGGTTTGCCAGCGGCTCGCACCTGTGCAGCTACCGCCTGCCGCGGGAATGACCAGTCGTGGCATACTTTCTGACTCCGCCCTGCTAATCCGGCTCATCCAGTGCCAAATAAGCCCGCACCGTCGAACGCCGGGCTGGATTCATTTTCGGCGATTCCGCGATCCTCGCGGCCGCCGAAAAGCACCCTGCGGCCGTTCCCCCGCCAGCCGTACACTTGCCAGCCGATTGACAGGATGATAAGCTACTAACGTATCCAATTTGAAGCCAGGCGCGTCCAGCCGGGGCAGCTCGCCTGGCTGAACAGGTACGTTCCGCTAAAGCCTTGTCAGATAAGAACTTGGAAACGGGCGATTAGCTCAGTTGGTTAGAGCACTAGCTCGACAAGCTAGGGGTCACAGGTTCGAGTCCCGTATCGCCCACTTAACCTAAACCTAAGCCGAATCAAGACTTAGTGATACCTGCCGGCGGTCGGCAGTGCGGCCTGAAAGTCAGTGAAAAAGGGTAGTCCTACCCTTTTCTGACTGAAAGGAGCATTGCCGATGGGCGCCATCAGTGAGCGTCCCGAGATCGCCAGCCAGGCCCTGATCTTCATCGCGCTGGCCGAGGGCTTGGTGGTCTTCGGATTCATC
>JAMOAF010000039.1 GCA_023621895.1 Planctomycetota bacterium | reverse complement strand
GGTCAGTTCTCAAACTCGGCGTCCGGGCGAATGGCCAGGTACCAGCGTTTCCACTGGTCGATCGCCGAGCGCCGATCGCCCTCGTCGAAATCGTCGGGCATCTGGAATCCGCGCGTCTTCCTGCTGATCCGGCGGAGACCATCGCGGGCGGCCAAAACGATTTCGCGCTCCGGGTCGCTCATCGCGTAGATCAGCGTGGGGACGTCGTCGAGCGTTCCCGCCCGAGCAAGGGCCTCAACCGCGGCGAGTCGCTGATCGGCCGAAGTGCCGCCGGCCAACTCGCGAAGCTTTGCCGCCTGCCGCGAGACGAGCGCCTTCGCCTCGTCCGGCGGCAGTTCGGAAACCGCGCCGATAGCCTTGGCGTATTCCTCCTCGTTGCCGTCGTCGATCTCCGCGAGCAACTTCTGTAGGTCCGAAGCCTCGGCGGCGCTGACGACTTTGCCGCCCTGAATGCGGACCAGATCGGAGTCTTTTGGGAGGCCTCTGGCCCCAACCAGGGTGCCGGCGCCAAACGACCGGACCTTTTCGACCGACTTCTTCGTGGAGCGGAGGAGAAACAAGGCCGCGAAGCACGTGTGGTTCTCCGGGTTGGTCAAGTTGTGGGGCTCGTACCAGCTACCATCTTCTTTTTGCACCTTCAGCAGATGGGCGGCCGCTTCGTCATACCAGCGGGCAACCTGGCTGGCATTGCCGTCGATCAATTCGCGGAACGTCCAGTAGCGTTCGATCGAGTAGAGGAAGTAGTAAGGCCACATCGGCGGGTTGATCGTGTGATTCTCCTCAAGCCACCGGTTGCCGCGTTCCATCACCGTCCGGAACAGGCCGGGATCAAGCTTCGATTGAAACCGCACGGGCTGCCCAGTGCCCGGCTTGTCGACCCTCGCCAGAGCGGGCGGCAGACTGTCGGTCTCCCGCGCGCGGGCCCCGAGTTTGTCAGCCAGGCCCAGCAACTCGGCACACATGTACACGCTGCCCATCGCCGCGGCACACAAGCTATGGCGAATCTCCGTTTGCGGAACCGGCACGAAGCTTTCCGACACGTTGCCCTGGTAGCCGAAAGCACCGCTGGGATCCTGGGTCTTCAGAAACCACATCGCGGCACGCTCGACGGACGACTGGGGGATGTTGAACCCCGCCTCAGCGGCTTCCCAGAATGCGAGAATCACGTGCTGGGTCATCGAGGTATCGCCGGTTGGTCTGTCTGGATAGCCCCACCCACCATGCGGTTTCTGAACGGAAAGCAGATACTGGAGCAATGTACCGATTTCCGCCGAATAACGCTGAGGTTCAAGATTACACAAGAAGATTATGCCCAGCGAGACGCTGTAGATTGCGTCATCTTTGGGGCGGCCCTTGAGGCTCTCCAACTCCCTGCGGATCGCCTGAACGGCCTTGCGAACGATCGGGTGGTCCTCGCCGGCGCCGCTCTTCAGTAGCACCGTGGCGCGAATCGCGTGAGCGCCCATGCGATCGTCGGGGCTCGTGCTCGTTTCCAGAAACTTGACTGCCCGGGCGATGGCCTGCTTGACCTCGGGGCTTTCCGGCGTCAGGGCGGCAGAGACTTTGTCGCCCGAAGAGAGTAGAATAGAGGCCAGCAGAATCAGCAGCCGAATTTGTCGGCGAAAGACCGTTGGCATTCTTCGCAAGTCCCTTTTGGGCCGACAGACCGAGGCAACCACGAAAACGGCCCTACGTGACCACCTCAGAACCTTCAGCGACTGAGTCCACTTCCGCCCGCGGGAGACGGTCTGCCCGGTCTTGGGATGGGCTCTTCAAGCCGATCTATCCAGACCGCAAGTCTAGTCCTGATCGTAACCCCTGTCAAGCAACCAGTTTGCTCGCTGCCACACAGACCCGAGACAGGCAAGGAACAAGGCTCCACTGCCAACGGCCAAGAGTGGGCAAGACCGGGCGTTTGACTGGGAGCACCGGACTGAGAGGACTTGGACCTTGAACCGTGAACCTTGGATTCTGAACCTTGCCCCCGAGACGATCCGCTGATGCAGAATCCCACCCGTGTACTTTGTGTGATCGGCTCGATGCATGGCGGTGGAAGCGAACGGCAGACGGTTGGCCTGTTGACCCACTTGGATCGCAACCGATTTCAACCGCTGCTTTACACCTTCTATCGCGAAGGTCCCTTGCTCGACGAGGTTCCAGAAGACGTGCCGATCTTCTCCTTCTGGGAGAACCGCCGGACGCCGCGATGGTATTGGCCCGGCAGGATTCACCGGATGCAGGTCCGCCACCTGGCCGGCGTGGCGCGGAACGAGCGGGTGGATCTAATCCTCGACCGCACGATTCACACCACCCTGATCGCCGCACCGGCCTCGTGGCGCGCCGGGCTGCCCGAAATCCCCGTGATCGTCAGCCATCCGCAAAGCGATCTGCGGACGGTCGGCCGTTTCGCCGGCGCAAAGCGCAGGCTGCTCCGCCACGCCTATCGCCGTGCCGCCCGGGTCGTGGCTGTGTCCAGCGACCTGCGGCACGAGGCGATCCGCTGTTACGACCTGCCCGAGCAACAGGTGGTGGTGGTCCGCAACTGGATCGACCCGCGGCGGATCGATCGGCTGGCGGCCGAAGCGGCGCCGGCTTTTTCGTCCGGCCTGTTCCATGTCATCCAGGTTGGAAGGTTGCAAAGAGAAAAGGGCCAGCGGATTCTGATCGAGGCGGTGGAAGAGCTCGTGCTGAGGAGAAAGCGGACGGCGCTGGTGGCGCACCTCGTGGGCGGCGGTCGGGACGAACGGTTGCTCAAGCAGCTTGTCGCCCAGCGCGGACTCGAGCGGCATGTGCGTTTCCTGGGCCGGCAGGCGAATCCCCTGCCGCTGATCCGCCAGGCGGACCTTTTCTGTCTCCCCTCGCTCTTCGAGGGCATGCCGAATGCCTTGCTCGAGGCGATGGCCTGCCGGACGCCGGTGCTCGCCGCCGACTGCCCCACCGGCCCGCGCGAGATTCTCGACGGCGGGCGTTTCGGCTGCCTCGTGCCGCCGGCCGATCCGGCCGCGCTGGCCGATGCAATCGAGGACGCGATGCTGAACCACGGCCGCTGGCGCGAGAGGGTCGAAGCGGCCCGCCGCCACGTCGAGGAGCAGTACGGTCCGGAACAGTCGCTGGCTCTTCTGGAGTCGCTGTTTCAGGAAGCCGTCGCCAGCCGTTTGGCAAGGAACGGGTAGGAGTCGCTGGAGATGGCAAGCCCAACGACATCCCTGCGTTCCGCCGGCTGGGTCAGCCTTTGCTCGCTCGGCCAACTGGCACTCCAATTCATCTTCCAGGTGTTCCTCGCGAAACACTTCGGAGCCTCCTGGGAAATGGACGCCTACGTGGCTTCGATCGCCATTCCCAGCGTCGCCAGCGCCGTCCTGGTCGGCTCGCTGGGTTATGCCTTCGTGCCCTTGTTCAGCCAGCGGTTGGCGGAAGACCGCGAGAGCGCCTGGCGGCTTGCCGGCAGCATGGCAACGCTGCTGGTGGTGTTCTCGGGGGCGATCGCCGCCGGCTCGTTCCTTTTCGCCGAGCCGCTCGTGGCCCTGCTCTGCCCGGGATTCACCGCCGAGCGGTTCGATCTGGCCGCCGGCCTGCTGCGAATCCAATCTTGGCTGGTCGTCACCAACGGGCTGATCGCCTTCCTCCAGTCCGTCTATCATTGCCATCGGAGATTCCTTCTGCCGGCCGTGGCTTCGCCGTTGGGAATCGCCCTGACGCTCAGCGGGGCGATCGTGTTCCGCAATTCGGGCATGCCGGCGGTCGCCTGGTCGGTGCTGGCCGGATCGGCAGCTACGGCGGCCTTGACCTTGCCGCTGTTTGCGCGCAACGCGCGACTTGGCTTCCGCCTCGGGGCGGAAGTCAAGCAGTGCCTGCTCTTGATGCTGCCCCTGGTCTGCGGGGCAGTCTATTTCCGCCTCGATCCGCTCGTCGACCGCTACCTGACGTCGATGCTGCCGGTTGGCAGCGTTTCCCACCTTGGCTACGCCTGGCGAATCGCGACCGCCCTGCTGACGATCACGGTCGGCGGGCTGTCCGTCGTGGCATTTCCGAATTTTGCCAGCCACTGGACGGCCGGTCGGCACGAGGAGTTTCGCGGCGAAGTGGCGGCGGCGATGCGCTGCGTGACGGCGATTCTCGCACCGATGGCGTTTGCCCTGCTGTTTTTCAGCAAACCGCTGATTGGCGATCTGCTGGAGCGGGGAGAGTTCACCGCAGTCGACACGGCATCGGTGGCCTGGTTGCTCGTGCTCTACCTGGGCATGATCGTCGGAGCGGGCGTGGCCGAAATCACCGCGAAGGTCTTCTACTCGCTCTCCGACACGCGGACTCCCACATGGCTTGGCGTCGGGGCGTTCACGGTCGGACTGGTCCTGAAGATCACTCTGACGTCCAGGTTCGGCGTCTCGGCGGTGGTCGCGGCCACGTCGCTCTATGTCGCTCTGAACGCGGCAGCGGCGGTGGTTCTGGTCGTTCGGCGCCTTGGACCGGGGACCTTCGCCGGCGTGGGGGGAACACTTCGCCGATCGGTTCTGGCCTCGCTCGCCGCGGTTCTGGCGGCGTGGCCGGTTGTCCGGGTCGAGATGCCGTTTTCGTCACTTGCTGGCGCCGGCTGCGGGGCGGTTGTCTATTTCCTGGTCATGCGCATCCAGCGCGACGAATTTGCATACCGGATGGCGGATTATCTCGTTTCCTTCCTCAGGCGCGAGAACACAAGCGGAGGTCTCTCCGGCGAACCGGCTGGGCGGGCCGCGGCAATGAATCCCGCCGCGGATGGCGTGGCAGCCCGCAAAAAGGACGATTCGTCTTCCGGAAAGAAGAACGGATCGCCCGGATAGGCGGCTTTGCGTTGCAGAGTTGGGAGTCGATCGATGGCCAAATCGCACGAGTCGGAGGAATCGTACCCCGTGGAGTGGGAGACGCCGGATTGTCCGTTGTGCGGATCGGACCGCTGGAGACTGCGAATGCGAGCGGGCGATCTGCTTCACCGGACGCGCGGCTGCTTCCAACTGGTCGAGTGCCGAGACTGCCGGCACGTTTACGTCAGCCCGAGACCGACTCGCGAATCGATCGGCCGCTTCTATCCGCAAGATTATGCGCCGCACACGCCGCGAGGAGGCCGCGGCGGAACCGCTTCGACTCCGCCGGGCGGCGGAGCAGCGACTTTTCCTGCCTGGTATCTCTCTCGGCCCATCCGGCTGGTTCCCGGACTGCGGAGACTCTACCACTGGCTCCGGGAGAGCTACGGGGAGATCATGCCACCGCTCGACGCGCCCGGCCGGCGTGCCCTGGAACTCGGTTGCGCGGGGGGACGTTTCTTGGAGATGCTGCGCGGGGCTGGGTGGCAAGCCGAAGGCATCGAGCCGGCCTCGGCGCCGGCCGCCGAGGCGCGGCAACTCGGGTTTCGTGTGCATCACGGCGCATTCGAGCCGGGACTCTTTGCCGACAACTCCTTCGATGCGGTTTTCGCGTGGATGGTTCTCGAGCATCTTCACGACCCGCTCGGAACGCTTGATGAAATCCAGCGGATTCTCAAGCCCGCCGGTTGGCTCGTCTTCAGCGTACCGAACTGGGGTTGTTGGGAACCTGCCGTCTTCGGACGCTACTGGTATTGCCTCCAGCCGCCGATCCACTTGCATCAGTTCACGCCCCGCAGCTTGCGCCGCATTCTGGCTCAAGCCGGATACCAGGACGTCCGCGTCATCCACCAGCACAACGTCTTCAACCTGCTGGGTAGTCTGGGATTGTGGCTGCGAACCGCATTTCCGCAACGGCGTCCGGGGCCGCGATTGCTCGAGTTCATCGTCAATCCATCCGTTGGCGGCCAGTTGGCCTTGGCCCCGCTCGCGAAGCTGCTCGCCTGGCTTCACCAAGGGGGCCGGTTGACCGTGACGGCCCGGGTCGACAAGGCGAAGTGACGGCGCTGCTGCCAGAATGACACCCCGGGGTGACGATTGCGATCGACGGTCCGGCTTCCTGCCATTTTGGCAGCCGCCGCCCGGTGTTTCGCCGTCCCCAAATTCCTTGTCGCACGCCGGACAGCGCTGGCTAGCACGGCGAAACTCCTTGCCCGGCAAGGGACTTCGTAAACACCCCATATTTCCTTCCGCTGTCGGTGCGCGAATTGGCACGGCAGTTGCTCATTAATTCTAGCGGTTTGGCGGCCAGCTTTCAGCGGTCGGCAGGGGCAAAACATTCCCGCATTTCTTAGCCATTTCGGGCTGGGCGCTGATCGCTGGAAGCGGCTGTCTTCCGGTGTGTTTTTGCCATTAATCGAAGCGACTCCGGATGGCGGAGTTGGCCGTCCGGACTTTCGGTTGTCTCAGGAAAAAAGGAGAGTGCAGATGTTTTCCACACGATGGCAGCCGCTGAACGACGTCTGGTC
>JAMOAF010000588.1 GCA_023621895.1 Planctomycetota bacterium | reverse complement strand
GGTCACACCCTTGCTGGTTCCCAAACTTCCTGGTTCCCAAGCTCCAGCTTGGGAACAGGCAAGGTTCAAAATCCAAGGTTCAAGACCCAAGGTTCAAAATCCAAGGTTCAAAATCCAAGGTTCAAGACCCAAGTTCCGCCAGTTCGGTTTTCCCAACCAGCGGCCCAGTCTTGCCCATTTGGCCATTGGAAATTGAACCTTGCCCCTTCCCCCTTGCCCCTCGCCGGCAAAAAACCCAACCCCCTGCCGGTCACGGCCCTTTGGCCCCTATGCAGTACAGGTTCTGCCTGCCGCGGATGAATATCCTGCCGCCGGCAAATGCCGGTGTCGCCAAAGATTCCTCGCCCAGTTTTGCATCCGCGACGGCGACGAACGTCTTCGACGCCTGAAAGACATGCATCGTGCCGGCGTTGTCCATTGCGTAGATGCGGCCGGCCGCGAGGATCGGCGAAGGATAGAACGACTCGTCAAACTCATGGGTCCATAGCTTCCGGCCCGTGCCGATGTCGTAGCAGTTCACCATGCCGGACGCGTCTCCGGTGACAACAAAGTCCTCCGTCGCCAACGGGCTTGCGACATTCGGAAGGTCGTCCTCGCCGCTCCACGCGACCGTACCCGAGGCGAGCGATATCGCCGAGACTTTTGCCCGTTCATTGGCCACGACAATCGTGCCGCGCGCGTAAGCGGGTGACGGCGCCACTTCGCCCGATAGACATTTCACGGAAAGAACCGCCTCGCCGGTGCTCACATCGTATGCGGCGGCCGTCGGATTTTCGGCAAGCACAACCATCTCGCGATCGCCGCAGATGGCGATGATCGGCGAGGCCCATGACTGCCTCACCGCCCGCTGTTTCCGCCAGACGGTCTTCCCGGTGGCCGGGTCGAGCGCATACAGGTTCGCGCCATTCTTGTCGTCGATCTGCACGAACAGGTGCTTGTATGCGATCAGCGACGATGCATAGCCATAGTCGCTTTTGGGAATGCCGAAGGCGCGCGTCCACGCGATCGAGCCGTTCATATCGACCGCGACGAGATCGCCGGTCGAGAAAATCGCGAAGAAGAGCTTCCCGTCGGTGGCGCCCGTCGAAGCCGCGTGGCCGATGTCTTCAGACACCTCCGGCATTTCGGCCGGCTGTTTGGCCGCCTGCCGCCAGAGCAGTCTCCCGCTGGCCGCGTCAAAGCAGTAGACCTCGCGGGCGCTCTCATCGGCCCCGGTCAAGAACACGCGGCCTTCCCATACGACCGGCGAGCTTGCGCCGAGTCGCGGGATGGGCGCCTTCCAGAGCAGATTCCTCCCGGCCGCGGCATCAAAGTCCGCCGGCGGCGCGGCATTGTATGCAACCGCCTGCCCGAACGGCCCGCGGAGATTCGGCCAGTTTCTCCTGATCGCCTCGATCGACGGCTCGTGACTGCCGGCCGCCGGCGCGGCGCGAACACCGCCGGCGGGCGCCAAGGCGGCGAGCGGGCGGGTCGCCGCGGCCGGCGGGGCCGCGCCCGCCGTTTTTTGATCGGCCTGGTGGCAGATTGCCCAGAGACGCTCGCCGATTACGGCAAACAACACCCCGTTGGCAACGCAATGGCTGCTGTACACCGTGTTCTGGTCGTTCTTTATGCCGTTGCGCAGTTCGAATGTCTTGCTTGCCGACAAGACAGTCTTCCCGATATACACCTTTCCGTCCGCCACCAGCGGCGAACTGAAACAGGTGGCGCCTTTTCGGGGGGAATACGTCCAGTGGCAATCGCCGCTCTCCGCATCCAGACAGTGCAGCGTGTACGCGGCATCAACGGCAAGAACCAAGCCGTCCACGACGGCGACGGTGGAGACGCTCTGATTCAGGCCGTTGTAGGACCAGATCTTGCCCGTCTGAGTAACGTCGCCGGTCTTGGTCGCGTCGATGCAGACAAGACTTCCCTTGCTGTCTCGTCCACCGTGGTTCGGGTCGCCGCCAATCGCCACGTAGACGCGGTTGTTGCAGAAAACCGGCGTGCCGATGATGTCGCATGGGCGCCCGCGGCCGTCTCCCTTGATCTGGCGCGGGTAGAATTCGACTTTCTTGTACTCCGGTGGAATGCAATCGCACCACCAGACCTTCTTTAGAAGAGGCACGTCGGGCACGGTGGCCGTCGGAATGGAATCGATCGGCGTCGTGGCCGGCACGCGCCACGAAAAGCGAAGCTCCAGCGGAAGGGCAGGCTTTGGCTGGTTCGCAAGAAGGTCGAATGAACGAGCATATTCCGCCGCTGAAAGCCCGCCGGTCTCTTTTCCCTCGACATCGATGAAATACACGATCGGACCGCGCAGGCTGGTGGTCATCCAGCGGTCCGGCGCGACAGGCGCTGCCGGGTCAACCGGCTCAAACGCATAGCAGACGCCGTTTCCCGTGGCGAAGAGGATTTGAGCCTGCCCGTTCACCAGGCCAAGCGCCGGCGACGTGTATTGCCCGCGGTAGAGCTGCTCTCCGATCTGCTCGTCGTCGCGGGCAACGAGCTGGCCGGTTGTCTTGTTGAAGGCGACAAGGCTGGGGGTCAACGGGCTGTAGGGTATCTTTCCCGGGATCCAAGACCGCCCGTTGCCGGTGCAGACGTAGACATAGTCTCCGTGCACCAGGACGGAGGAGCTTGCCGTATGGTGATAATACGCCTTGAGCTTTTCGAGCATGTCATATCTCCAGACGATGCTCCTGGCAGATATCCGTTCGACGGCGGCCTTGTCTGCCTTCGCGGATTGCGGCCCGTCCTCCCCTTCCCCTTGATCGCGTTCGCCGAGGAGTATTTTCAGGTCAAGGCAGATCGCTTCCTGATACGGGCTGACGAAATAGAGGCGATCATCTTCAATCGTGGGGGTCGAACTGATCGCCCATCGCTCCAGATTGTCGCGGCGGGGTTTGGGACAAATGAAGGAGCCGAGCCGCCTGCCGGTCTCTTCGTCAAAGCACAAGAAACACGCGTCCTTGCCATCTTCCCACGTTGTCCCGATGAACACCCTGCCCCGGCTCACCACCGGGCTGCCGGTGGTCGGATGGCCAAGCTCGGCAGCCCACTTGATGTTCTTCGTTGATTCGAGGTCCACCTCGCCCGCGTCATTCTCCACGCCGCAATCAGCCCAATCCGGCAACCTCCGATCGCTCGCTGCCGACATATTGCGCGAGGGTTGCCCGCACCACGTCGGCCAATCGCCGCCGCTGACCGCACCCGCCCCGGCCGCAACAAGCACACCAGTCCACAGGAACTGCATTCTTCCGCACGGTCGAGTAGACATGAGTTGGTCTCCCGTTGTGCACCAGTCGTGGAAAACCCGCGGCATCGGCGGGGGCGCGCGCGCAAGCGGCTGTCGCCTCAGTCTGGCAGTCTCTTGTATACTGGGCGGAAGCGGTTTGCGTGTCGGATCCAAGGAATATTGTGACGGGCAGAACGCTGCCATACAACCTCTCCCAGACACGGAACCAGCGGGGGGAGCGCGTCGAGCGGTCTGCCTCGGTTGAGAACCTTTTTCGCCGTTGGGAGAATTTTACTTATGCACAAACTGGCAACCATTCTCGCCGCGACATTCCTGGCGGTCTCATGCCGCGGGGCGTTGGCCGTTACCTTTCATGTTGCGCCCGACGGCAACGACGCCTGGTCCGGCCGGCTGGAGCGTGCCAACCGCGACGGCACCGACGGCCCGCTGGCGTCGCTCTCGGGTGCACGCGATGCCGTGCGCCGATTGAAAGCGGAATCGCCGCTGCGTGAACCAGTCCACGTCGTGATCGCCGATGGTCGCTACGCGCTGCTGGAAACGCTGACCTTCGCGCCCGAGGACAGCGGCACCGAGAGCTGCCCCATCGTCTACGAAGCCGCACCGGGCGCAGCACCGGTGCTCAGTGGGGGGCGGGTCGTGACCGGCTGGAAAGAGCAAGACGGGGGAATCTGGACGGCGCCCTGCCCCGTTGAGAACACGCGCCAACTGTACGTGGACGGCAAACGGGCGATCCGCGCTCGCGGCCCGGCGCCGGCCGGTCTGGAACTCGCCGGCAATGTAGGCTATCACACGCGAGACTTGAGAATTCTCCAGTGGCGCAATGTCGAGGACATCGAGTTCTGCTACCTCGTCGTCTGGTCCCACAGCCGCTGCAAGATCGCCTCGATCCAGCCGGATTCCAAGGACCGGAGCCTCGCTGTCATCCGGATGCAGCAGCCGACCTTCACGAGCGCGCGGACCAAGGAAGGCGTGCGGGTGGCTCTGCCCGACTATGTCGAGAACGCCTTCGAGTTGTTGGACGAAGCGGGCGAGTGGTATCTCGACCGGCCGGCGAAGACGATCTATTACAAGCCCGGGCCGGGCGAGGATCTGACGCAGGCCCAGGTCGTCGTCTCGGCCCTGGAAACGCTGGTCGAGATCCGGGGCAGCGCCGAGCGCCCCGTCCGGAATGTTGCACTGAAGAACCTGACATTCGCCGAGGCCGCTTGGCGCCAGCCAGGCCAGATCGGACACGCGGACGTACAGGCCAATTTTCTGAACGACCCCGCCCGGCCGCTAAACCGTGACGGCGTGGTGACAACGATCCACAACGAGCAGCTCAAGAGCCCCGCAAACGTCATCTGCCGCTATGCCGAGGGCGTCGCGTTCGACCGCTGCACGTTCACCCGCCTGGGCGGCGCGGGCCTGGACATCGAACAAGGCAGCCGCCAGTGCCTCGTCACGGGATGCCGGTTCTTCGACATCTCCGGCAGCGCGATCCAGATTGGCGACGTGCGGAAGGACGACCACCACCCCGCCGACCAGCGGAGGATTGTGCGGGAGAATACCGTGCGCAACTGCCTGATCCACGACTGTTGCCTGGAATACAAAGGTGGTGTGGGCGTGTTTGTCGGCTACACCCAACGCACGACCGTGGCAAACAACGAGATTCGCGAGTTGCCCTACAGCGGCATCAGTGTCGGCTGGGGCTGGGGCGAGGAGGACGCCGGCGGCGGGGCCTACGAGGTGCAGGGCCCTTTCTACGAGCGTCCTACCGTTTGCCGCGACAACCGGATTATGAACAACCATATCCACCACGTGATGTCCGAGCTTCACGACGGCGGCGCCATTTACACGTTGGGCAACCAGCCCGGAACGCTGATTGCGGGCAACCATATCCACGACAACCGCGGCGGCCCCGGCGGGATTTACCTGGACGAGGGGAGCGGGTTCATCGAGATCACCGGCAACAGCGTCTACCGGGTGCCCACGCCGATGAACTACAACAACCGCGCCCAGGACCGGATTAAGACCTGCCGGGAGCACGACAACTTCTTCAACGTCCAGCCGCCTCCAGCGCAAGTCGTCGAGCAGGCTGGCGTTCCGAGCTCAGAGGCCCCGGAGTCCCGGTGAACGCAACCGACCATTTGGCACGGAATCGGAGCGAGGTTTGCCGGTAGGGGCGGCAGGCATGTCCCTGAGAATCGAATTTGCCCGATTCACTTCCGCTCGCGCTGATGCTGTGCGCGGGCCGCGGACGTCACCACTGCTTGACGCGCAGGTTCCGAAACTCCACCCGTGCGCCGTGACCGAGGAAGCCCAGCGGCCCCTTGGTTCGCTTGGCCAGCTCCTCGGCGCCCGCGACCGTGGCCAGATCGACATCGACGATGACCGCGTCGTTGACCGTCACCTTCCAGTGGCTCCCCTTGCAGGAGATTTCTTCGGTGTTCCATTGTCCGGCCGGCTTGGTGTGGCCGCGTTTGGCCGCGACCTTGCAGTAGATCGAGCCGTGGTACTGGCAAGGCTTCAGGTTCTTGTGGCCCGGGGCGTCATCATCGAGGATTTGGATTTCTTGACCCCGCACCGACACGCCGTTGTTGCCGCCCGGCTCCAGCTTGAATTCAAACCGGAACACGAAGTCGCCGAACTCCTTGGCTGTCATCAGCCTTCCACCCCCTTGCTGCTTGCAGATCAACAGGCCGCCGTCGGCGACGTAGCCGTCAGTGGAGCCCTGCCAGCCGCTGAGCGTTTTTCCATCGAAGAGGCTCTCGAAGCCTTCGGCGGCCTCCTTCTCCGCAACGCCGGCGGCCGGAGCCGCGGGGCTGGCCTCTTCCGCCCCGTAGACGGCCGGCAGCGACACGAGCACGCTCACAACACAGCAAATCCAACGCATGGTAGGTTCCTTCATGGCGACAGCTTGGGAGAGACCACCTGCCCGCGTTGCGGGCAGGTGGCATAGAATGGCAAAACGCGCGCAACTGGTGCTGGGGCGCAACCGACCGCCCTGCTTCAGCACGAGCCGCCCTACAACGTCCAGCCCTGGCGGTACTCGCGGCGGAGGTATTGCGCGGCTTCCGGACAGTCGACGGCGCTGAGCGCGGCGGCGTCCCACTGGATTTTCTTGCCGGAGCGGAGCGCGACGTTGCACAACAAGGC
>JAMOAF010001126.1 GCA_023621895.1 Planctomycetota bacterium | reverse complement strand
AAAATCATCCCGGTGGGGACAATCTTGAGTCAAGTGGGACAGTCAAGACGAAGAAATCCAACACTGCTTTTTTGAAACGCGTTAACGGAAAGGAACGGCCAATGCTCTGCTCTAAGATGGAAGGGGCCCTGAATAGCCAGATCAACGCCGAGTATTACTCGTCGTACCTGTATCTTTCGATGGCGGCCTACTTCGATTCGATCAACCTTCTGGGAATGGCCAATTGGATGCGAGTCCAAGCCCAGGAAGAGATGGTCCACGTGATGAAGTTCTTCGACTTCGTTGCCGAGCGGAGCGGACGGGTCACCCTGACGTCGATTGACGGGCCGCCAACCGATTGGGCCAGCCCGGTGGCGGCCTTCGAAGCCGCCTTGACGCATGAACGGCACATTTCCAGCCTGATCAACAAGCTGGTGGACCTCGCCCTGGCCGAAAGCGATCACGCCACCAACAATTTCCTCCAGTGGTTCGTGGCCGAGCAGGTGGAGGAAGAGGCGACCGCCGACGGGATCGTTCAGCAGTTGCGTCTTGTCAAAGACGCTCCCGGCGGGCTGTTCCTGCTCGACCGCGAACTGAGCCAGAGGACGTTCGTGCCGCCGGCCGCCACGCCTTAGTCGCGCCGGGCGGTCCGCGGGGCGCAGTCTTTCTTAGAAGCGGAGCTTTTCCGGCACCATGCCGCGAATCCGCCTGAGCAATCCGGAGGGCTCCTCCTTGGGCTTTTCCGCATCGGCCGCCACGCGGGGTGTCTGGGCCACCTCGTGCGCGGTTTCCGGCACGAGCGGCACGTGCTTGATGAGAAACTGCGGCCAGTATCCCTCGAGAACCCGGATGCAATCGATAATCTGCCCGCCGGCGAGGGTCTCGCGCGCCGGGAGGATCGTCTTGATCAGGGCGGCCCACTCGGTCTCGTCGAACGAGAGATTCCAGAGTTGGATGTCGTCAGCCCAGACTTCGCCGGATTCCGGCAATTCGAGGCGCAGGTGCAACTCGTCAAGTCCCTCCAGCGGCAGGTCGTCGACGACAAACATGATCGGGCTCCAGGCGGCGCCGATCGGCTGGAGGAGGGGCCCCGAACGGTAGAGGGATTTTCCGCCAACGACACCGAAGATGCCGATCCGCATCGGCAACGGGGCCGCGGGGCGATTCGTTTTCAGCCACATGGAGACGGTGAGCCTGCCGGTCTTCGGCGCCGGGAACGGCAGGCTGACGACGGTTGAAGCCGGCGTTCCCCCGACGACGTGCAGCGATGCCTTGCCGCTTCGCGATCGGGTCCGGTCAACCTGCACGTAGGAGCCGCCCCCCGGTGGGAACATCCATCCGGGAATCTGGCCGTCGCCGAGCACCTCTGCCTCGAACCCGGCGTTTTGCAGCGGCCCCCACTGGGGCGGGCGGAACAAGGCCCTATGCCGATTCTCCAGGTCGGCCACGCGGGCTGCCAGCGCCCGATCGATCGACGGGGCCCAACGAGCCTTTGCGGACTGGACTCGCGCCCGGGGCGACGAAAGCCATGCGCCCAGGGCATCGTAGCCCTGAAGCTCGACATCCCAGTATGTGCCCTTCTCATCAGCCGCGAGCGCCGCAACCCGCCTCATGCCCGTCAACTCCTCGATCCGGCAGCCGGCCGGCACGTCGAGCCGGACTCGCGCCGTGACGGGAAACGCCGCTTCGTTGACAAGGTAGACGTACGTGGCGTCGGGGCGCTGGAGGTAGCGGACGGTGACGGGGCCTGCTGGCCCGTCGCTGCTCGCGGCCGGAAGTCGCTGGAAATGGGCGTCGGGCAATCGGCGGTAAAGCGCGACCAGGTCGCGGAGCGCGTCTTCCTGCCCCAGCGGCAGCCGCAGACTGCCATCGACCGTCACCAGCGGATCGAACTGGGCGAGCGCGCGGACAAAGCGGCGGCGATTCTGCGCCCCGGAGGGGACGCTCTCCATGCTCAGCCGCGTGAGGCTCGGTTGGAAGGGGCTCTGCTTGTCGAACGAGGGGAGGACGGCCTCTTGCGGCTGATGATAGAACAAGACTCCCGCACGGAGCCCATTGTCCGTGCTCTCGGACTGGATCATCCGTTCGAGTTCCAGGGGAACCGCCTGGCCGTTGAGCGATCCCCGCGGCAGGACGGTCTGCCCGTAGAGCAGGACCGGGCCGCCCGGCTCGGCCAGCAGGCCCGGATCAATCCCGACATGGAGCATGGCCTGCTTGAGCGTGGTCCGATAGGGGAGCGATGGCCGCAGGAGCTGCTTCAGCTCTTCGTTTTCAAACATCCGAGCGCCGGCCAGGTAGACTCTTGTGTCGGGTCGCTGGGCAGTGATTTCCTTGTGGACTTGCCGGTAGAAGGCGGTGAGCTGCTCGGCTCGCCAGGCCAGCCACTGAGGATCGGGCCTCGGCGACGCCAGGCGCCGGGCGCGCTCGGCGAAGCGGTTCTCGCCGGCTTGCAACTCGGTGCCCGTTGCCTTCTGGAAGCGGGCGATCGTGGCGTCGTCGAGGCCCCAAGCCGGGCCGGGCAACTGGGCGAAGCCGTCGGCCGAGAGCTGGACCGCCAGCCCGGCGAAGGATCGGTGAGCGCTGTAGCGGCCAACCAGTTCTCGAACGACTTCGAGCATCGCTTCCTGAACCCGCGGATCGAGAACGTTGTAGTAGGGCGCCAGGCCCGCGCGCGGAGCGTGGGTCTCGGTCCAACTGCGGCCATCGGGGCCGATCCAGACAAGGCCCTCCGCTTCCGGCCCTCCCCGGCGAAGCAGGGCTTCGATCCCGGGCAGGGGAGCGGCGAATTCGAGGGCGGGGATCAGCTTCAGCCCCTCGCGATCGAACAGTCGGAATACCATCTCCAGCACGTCTTTGCGCACGGGGTCCTGCCCGGTGGTGAGGAACTCGCCCGTGTCATAGCGCGTCGTCGGTTCCAAGAGCCGGCTGGGGTAGATCGTGCTCCCGTCGGCATACACCGAGAGAATCAGGCCGCCATAGCCGACATGGTTGAGATATTCGATGAGCCGCGTGCCCCCCTGGTAGAAGGTCCTCCAATCATGCATCCCCAGTTGGCTTGGCGGCACGAGCACCTCGTGGGCGGAGAAGTTGTCCGGAAACAGCGGGCGATCGAGGTAGGCAGCCACGAGGCGCGCCGTGGCCGGATCGCCGACCGGATGGGCTCGCGGCAGCGGCCCCTGCACCTCCAGGACCCGGATTTTTCCGAATAGCGCCGGCTCCGCCTCGCGGCGGTTCGTGATCAGGACCAGCGGCGTTTTGGACTTCGGCCAGAAGAGAATGCGGTGCCGCGACCACTGGCTTGGCTGGCCGTCGCCGACGACCTCCTCGAACAGGTCGACGCCGCCGTCGAGGCTGGAGAGCACCGCGGCGCCGGCAGCGTTGGGCTCGATGATGCTGATGCCCAGGGTCTGTGGATGATCGCTGGGGTATTGCACCTCGAGAACATGGGGCTTGCCGGCTTCCTTGATGGGAATCGTGTATGCTTCCCAACTGATGTCCTTCTTGTCGGCGCTCGGTTCCATCCGCACCAAGGGTCCGAGGGGATGATCGACGACCCGCGACCGCTGGTTTCCCAGGGGCCCCTTCCAAAGGCGCTGAAGGCGGGGAAGCTGAGGAACTTTGGACAAACGCTCCCACCAGCGAGGGCTCGCCGGATCAATCTCCTCGACGACTTTAAGGGTCTGATCGTCGAGGACGCCGGTGGGCACGGTTGGCCGTTGCGGATCGACGACCACGAGCTGGATCTTCCGCAAGCCGTAGCTCCGCTTGTCGGCCAGCGAGGCATCGACCGACTGTGGCAGGGGAAGCCAACCCGGTTGCGTCGCCAGGATCGTCACCTCGTAGACCCCTTCGGGCACGTCGAGCGGCACCTCGATCGGCAACGGTTCTTCTCCGGCGGCGACGGTCGTCTCCGATTTCCATAGGGGCTGTGCTTCGGACTGCCAGATCGACTTTTCGGCCCGAGGGTCCTTCAGGTCAATCATGAATCGGACCCGCGCGCCGTGAGGCGCGCCGAGACGCGAGGTCGTCACCTCAATAACGAAGCGTTCGCCGGGCGCAAACACGAGCCACTGGCGGTCGAATTGCACCGGAATCAAGTCGCCCGGCCGGCGGTTGATCAGCAATCGGCTGCCCTTGGCGTCCAGTTCGGCCGAAAAGCCTTCAGACAGGATCGTCTCGATCGGCGCCTCGATCCATCGATCGGCGGGATGGTCGCCGGCGGCGGACAACTGCACGGCCAGCCTCGCCGTCCGCGGGGCGCGAACCAACAGGTCCACGCCGTCGTAACTACGCGGGCTGCGCTGGCGAATCAGCAGTTGCCCCTCGTCGAGCCACATCGAGCCGGGTTCATCGGCTTCAATGCCCAGCGGCGCCGGCTCGCTCAATTCGCCTTCGCTGATCCAAATGGAGCCCTGCCATGTCCGGGCGGCCTGCCCTCCCCAGGAAATCCTCAGCCGGAATTCGTCGGCAGCGACCACCGGCGAGACCAAGGCAAGCAGCAGCCCAAGGGCCCACCCAGCCAACAGCATCCCCCGCGACCGACATCCGTCGGCGAATTGTCTTCCTGACGGCGATGTTTTCGGACTTCCCTGTCCGACCATCGTGGATATCTCGCATACGCGGGGTGGCCGAACGACGTCCTGTCAACACCACCCCCCAACCCTTGCCGGTCGGGCAGTGGTTCTCTCGGCGCACGGACTAAAGACGGGCAGGCCGATTATAGACGCAAAAGGAAGCCGGTAGCCAGTCCGAATCACGGCGTTTCAGGCGCGATAGACAACGCATTTCACCGTCCATCTCTCCCAAGCATCCCAGTTTTACCTCCCGCTCTATCGAAAACCTTCCCGGAGAATTTCGTCCAACGGTGCAAGCGGCTCGGAGGAACCGGAGATCAGCCGAGACTCGTACTCGGCCAGCATGCCGGCCAGCGCCGAGGCGATATCGGCGTGGCGATCGGCCACGTCGTTGACCTCCCAACGGTCGTCGGGCTTGGCAAAAAGCCGGTCGGCCTGGTCTCTCTGCAAGTACCAGGCGGGCGTGCGGAAGGCTCGCCAGGAGCCGGAGCCGAGAACCCCCAATCGGTCGCGCCAGACCTCGGCCTCATCCCGAATGAGTGGCATCAGGCTGGCGGCCCCCAGGCTGGGCGCGGCCGGCCGGCCCGAGAGGATTTCCCCCCATGTTGCGTAGAGGTCAGGCGTCTGCACGAGGCATTGCGAGCGTGCCGAAGCAAGGGTGGGATCGGGCAATCGGACCAGGAGCGGCGCGTGAATCGATTCGCCGCCCAGATGTCCGCCGGCCGGCCCCACCCGGCCGTGCTCTCCAAGCGAAAATCCCCGCAGACCAACCAGCACCAGCGCGGTTTCGCGCCCCCACTGGGCTTCCGCCATTGCCGACATCAAGGTCCCCATGCACAGATCGAGCAGCGAAATCTGGCCCGCGTAGGCCTGGGTAATTCCCCAAGCCAGGTCGGGATCCTCGGCTCCATCGAGGACCAGCGACGGCACGGCCGCCCCTTCCGGCGGGTCCGGATCGCCGGCTTCCGCATACTGGCGGCGCATTTCCCACGGGGCGTCCCAAGTCCGGCCGAGACTGCCCAGGTGGCACCAGGCGAAGAACGGTCCTTTCAACGAGTCGATCCGGCTGATCAACCGCACAAAAGCACGGGCCAGGCTGGTCGCCTCGGCATCGGCAACCGGCGCGGCCGGCGACTGCACAGGCAGCACGATGCGTTCGGAAAACGCGGCGGCCCCGGGCAAGGCGGCGATCCGCGGGTCGTCGGTCAGCAGAACCGGTTTCGCTCCCGCCGCCTTGGCGATTGCCGGCAGGGCCTCGTCAAGGGGCGGCGAGGCTTCCTTGCCGATCATCGCATGGCGCCCAAACCAGCATGACCGGTAGAGCGATTCGATCGCCAGCGAGTCGGCCAGGAACTGGTCGAAGACAAAACCTTCGGCCGCCAGCCGATCGATCGCGGGCGTTTCGATCCACGTGTTTCCGTACGCGCCCACCATTCCCGAATGGAACTGGTCGACGCACAGGCATATTCCATTCATGCAGACGATTGTATCGCCCGCCCCCGACCATTCACACCCCCGGGATAGGCGGTGCTCGCCAGGCCGTCGCAGACCCGCACGGAACCGCCGGCAAGCCGGAGTCCGCACTCTCGCCCGCGTGCACCACCAGGCCAATCCATTCCACCCCGCCGCGCCAGGCACAGTCGAGGGCGTCGATTCTCTCGGGCGTCAGGAAAGTGTCTTGCGGAACCTTCTTGAGACCAACCACAGCGTCGTCACGCCCATCACTCCCAGGGAAACCATTTGCGGCCAGAGAACGCCCGGACCGACTCCCTTGAGGAAAATTCCCCGCACGATCACCAGGAAATACCGCAGGGGGTTCAGGTAGGTCAGCC
>JAMOAF010000907.1 GCA_023621895.1 Planctomycetota bacterium | reverse complement strand
GACGGGGTAGTGATTGCAGGTATGGCTACAGCGCAAGTAGATCCGCCGTCCGTTGAGGCGGAAGTACCCGCCGGCAAAACGAAAATCGCGGAAACCGCATCGCACGGACTGCTCATCGAATGTATCGGCTCCGTCGGCGCTCGCCCGGGCCGTCACACGGTAAAGATACGGATCGCTGAAGTCCCAGAGGCGCGGGTTGTCGATCGTCATTTCGGCCTCGACGGCGGTGCTGCCGGAGGGGAACTCCCGCGCTACGTGCAGGGCGGCCGTGGAGGGACCGCCCCGGGCGGATGCGAGCGTGAAATCGAGAGCTCCCGGTTTTGCCTCCGAGCCGGCGTTGTGCACCACGGCGCGGAGACGGACCATGCCTTTGTTGCCGGCCGGTTCGGCTGTCACGAACAGGTCGTCGAGGCGAAGCGGCGCTGCCCAGACGAGTTCGACCGAGCCGGTAATGCCGCCGTGATTGAAAATCGCGCCTGCCCTGAAAGGCACAACCTTGCAGCGCCGCGCGGTCTGATTCAGGCTGATGCCGTCGATCGGTTCGGGAGTCGGGTTGAGCACGCGCACGGCCAGGTGGTTCTTTTCGCCCGGCCTTACGGCCTCGGTTACGTCAAGCACGAACGGGGTCTCGCCTCCTTCGTGTCCGCCGACATTGACACCGTTGAGCCAAACCTCCGCCAGGTAATCGACCTGCTGGAAACGCAGCAGGCATCGAGCGCCGGGCTGTGGTGCGGCGGGCGCGGCAAAATCGCGGGCGTACCAGGCAACTCCGTGGTAGCCGGGAAACGCCGCTTGGATAATCCAGGGGACCTTGGCCGGCTTGGCGCCGTCAAGGACCTGTTTTTCGAACCACTTCTGCTCGCGGCCGACGTTCTGCGGGTCCACGGCCAGCGACCATTCCCCGTCGAGCGGCGTGATTCGAGTCAGCAGCCGATCGTCTTGGGAGCAAAACCCCACGCTCGCGGCCAGGAACATGACAATTCCGATCGTCGAACAGCGCAGGTTCATGGTTGCCTCGCTTTCGGTTGTGACGCGGCAAGGGGGCAGTCCCATTTTTTGCGAAACAATAATTTGGGACAGTCCCCCTCAATGTTTACGCTTCGGAACGCCATCATTCCTTCGCCTTGGCCTCCGGGGTGATCCACTGGGGCTCAGGCTGGCCCCAGAAAGTGCCCTTGGGCAAATGCCGCACCTGGCCGCGGAACACAATGAGGTCCTCGTGATCGAGCAAGTAGCGGGCGATCCGGCGGGCTTGCTCCGGCGTGGCGACGCCCGCGTAGACGGCAAACACGGAGCCCCAGATCGACGGCTGCGGCCAATGCTCGCTGGCCGCCACGAACAGGCCCTGCTTCTCGTCCCAGAGGCTTGCGAGCGAGCCTTTGACGCGTTCGGCCTCGCGCCGCCACGGCGGCGGCCCGGTCGGGTTGCCCCGCCGCGCCGAACATCTCAGCCAACTTCCCGCACGCATCCCAGAACAGCACCGAGTCGAACTGCTGGTCGCCCACCAGCGGTACGCTGTCGAAGAAACTGTATGGCCGGAACAGCTTCGCGTCGGTGATATGGATCAGGCCGTTGGCGGGATTGCGCGGAGCGAAATGCATAGCCTTTTCGAGCCCACCGGCCGTCGTTCGGAACGGTACGAGGTCGTTCTGTAGCTTCCAGTACTGGTGGCAGAGAATCACCATGAAAGGCGACTGGTCGACCGAACCGTTGGCGGACAATGGGTTCTTTTCTCCACCGGGCGAGTAGACGCCATGCCCGTCGGCTGCTACGCGGTCGGGCATGCAGCCGTCGGCCCGCTGGGCGGCGGCGAGGAACAGGTAACCGTCTCGCAGTTCAGCCGGCGTGAACACTTCCGGGCAGCCTTCGACGGCGTACGACCAGTCGCGGACCCAGAATGCACCATAGCCGCCCGTCGCGTCGGGAGTGAAGATCCGCACGCCCCCTTTCCCTATTCGGGAACTGCCGCGGAGCACGCGCCTGGCCTGATCCTTCAGCCAGGCCTCGCCGGCGTCGAGACGCCGCGCCAGGTCCGGCGGCAGTTGCGCGCCGGTCTCGGCCAGGTGCGCCCGCAGTCGCCTCGCGCCGGCCAGCGGCATGGCGGCGCTGGCGCAGTAGTCGCGGACGCCGCGCTTCCTCGGGGCGTTGTCGTTGACCCACTCGTTGATGTCGTTGCGGGCCTGAAAATCTTCGACAGCATCGCAGAACAGCCGAGCGGCCCGGGCGGGATCCTCCTGCATGACGGTCACCATCAGCCAGGCGAGCGGTGTGGCCCAATAGCCGCCGTTCTGGTACATGCCGTCGTCGCGGAGAATCTTTGCCGCTGTCGGGGCCGTCTGGCCAAACGCCGCACCGCTGAGGAGGAAACCGACGGCGATGCCGAGCGGCACGAGCCAGCACGGAAAACGATCGGCGGTCGAGGCAACGGCTCTTGCGATGAGCAGGAGCAGGGTCAAAGGAGTGCGAGAGCAAGGCATGTTCTGTCTCCTTGTCTTGGAGCCGCCCCGCGCCCACGAAATTGGCCCTGCCTCTCCCAAGAGCTCTGTCGGGCAATTGTGCCGTCTATGACGATCCATGCCCGTATGCGGCGGTCACGCTCTGCTCACTTGCGCTCGATGAGCTTCGCCATGTCCTTCGTAATCGGTATGACTTCAAAGTCCTTGAAGAACATTTCGCAGTCGGCCCCACCGTGCATTTGCAGTCCGAGCCTGCCCGTCTTCTCGCACTTTTCGTCCACGATATCCGACGTGCAGAATCCATTGAGCATCTGGACGAGGCGGTCGCCGTACGCGGCGGTGCAGGTGGTGTTCCACTGGTCGTCCTTGTTACGAACCTTTTCGGCAAATTCGTCGTTCGAGACGACCCAGCCGCGACCGGGGATCATCTTGCCGTCGACAATGCCCGCGGTGTGCCAGAGGGCGGAGTCCTTGCCGCTGTTGGCGATTTCGTTTTGGAACCCCCGCAGGACCCACGGCGCGGCCGTTTCCTCGGCCCGGAAATACAGCGCGCTGTTGCCGCCGTGCATGCGATACGTGACCCGGGCGATGAAGTTGTCGTAATCCTCGGTGGAAATCACCAGCCCGTCCTGCTTCTGGCTCTTGGAGTGAACACCGCGCAAAACGCCGTCTTCCGTGAAAGACCACTCTTCGGGGAGAACGAACCGGGCCTTGACGAGCTGGTACTTGCCGTCGTCGCCTTTGACGAAGAACGGCTCCCACTTGCTCTCGCCCAGGTCCTTGACACGGATATTCTTCCATGCCACGGAGCCGGACTTGCCGGCGTGGATTTGCAGGCCGAAAAAGCCCTTCATCGAGAAGCTGTCGAACATGTCGACGACCAGCTTGCCGTTGAGCCACGTCTTGATCGACGGGCCAACGCACTGAATTTCCACGTCGTTCCAATCGCCTTCCTTGCAGCTCGCCTGGGCGGCGTCGAGACGCTCCTGCGGGGTGTAGATGTCGAGCCAGATGACGCCGAACTTGTGGCCGCGGCGGCCTTCGTCGTAGATGCGGCCGGTCGAGTCGCCGCCGGGAGTCATTTCGTACTGGTAGCCATAGACGCGCTGGTGATCGCCCTCTGGCCTGGCGGCGGAGCGGAACTGGACGCCCGAATTCCCCGGCTCAAGGAATTTGTATTGCAGCCTCAAAATGAAGTTGCCAAACTCCTTTTCCGTACAGAGAAACGTGTTGCCCGGCGTATCCGGAACGCACTTCCCGACGATGCAGCCGTCTTCGACCTGATACTCCGCCGACCCGCCGCGCTTGACCCAGCCGGCAAGGTCCTGGCCGTCGAACAGCGATACGAATCCTTCCTCGACCTCCGCGGCCCCCGCAGGCGGACCGATCGAAGCCAATAGCCCAAATGCCATAGCCGCTGCCAGTAGTTGTCTCATGGTTGGCCCTCGTAGAAGTGATAGAAATACACACGGAGTCGGATCCGGTTCGCTGGACGGTGGGCGATTCTGGCCCCCCCCAGGCGGCGTACCCAAGTCTCCAAACCTCTCTGCCAGGGCAGCTCTTGCCCGGCCACCCCACCATCATACTGTCCAGCGCCAGCGGGGCACAAGGATCACGATTTCACCAGGTGAAGTCCCCGGTTCTGAAAGAAATGGGCAGTACTCGATGCGGCAGTTTTTCGGCGGCCTGATCCGCGAGTCGCCGGCGGGTACGCAGACGCTCTTGACGCTCCGCTGCCAGGTGTTGTGGATCACGCGGTCGCGGATCGTCACCCCGTGGATGCCGCTATCCGGGCTGAGCTTGAAGCCGTTGTGCCGGATATTCTGGATCGGCAGGTCGGCGATCGCCATTGCGGAGCACGTCCGCAAACCGCCGTGCCCTCCGGCAAGGCCCCGCTACGGCGCGGAATCCAGGCGGTCGAAAAGCTCATGCACCTTGCCGACAATCAGCTCTTCCAACGTCGGTTTCCAGGGGCGGCTGCTCGCTTCGTATCCACCTTCCAGCAGCACGCGCCGGCTAGGGATGTAGCCGGAGTAAACGTTCGAGTAGCCCGCAACCCAAATCGTGGGACCGTCCGGCTTGGCAAGCTCACATTTGAGCCGCAGCGAATAATCGACCACCACTTCGTGGGCCAACGCGATGATGCAGAGATCGTTGCCAAAGCGAACCAGTTGCACCGGATACGCATAGTTGGGGCGGTCGGCCTCGGTGAACTCCAGGTCGACAGACTCCAGCACGGACCGCAGCGGACCACGCAGCGGGCGTTGGTGCCTGGGCGTTTTCTGGCCGACTTCCAGCGCCGCCTCCACGGCAGTGGCCAGCGAACGGCCGTGCCTTTGGGCGTATTCAAGCTGGCTCCGCGGGTAGGGATTCTGATCGGCGCCGCAACCCATCATGAACATCGCCGTCACGCCCGGGTGATCGTGCTCAAAATACTCCTGGGCGTATCCGGCGTAGTCTCCCAACCACTTGCGAAAGCCCATCGTGGTGTTGTGGCAGGCGTATCCGAACACGACCGCGCGGAGCTGGCCGTCCGCGCCGCCGACGCGCAGGACGGGCACCGTGTGATCGACCGGTCCGGCCGGGTTGGGATGATTTTGGTAACCGGAATCCGTCGGTGTGCGGCGGTTCATGGCGAAGCCGCAACGGGCGTAGCTGTAAGAGAGCGACGCGGGCGCGAGCCGGTCGAGCGCTTGCCCCACCAGCGCAACCAGGGTGTCGGCCAGCCGGTCGAAGTAGTCTTTGGCGTCATCGCGGCCGTAGGCCGGTCCGCAGTGCGTATGCGAGGCGTTCATCAGCAGAGCGCTCGGCGAGAGCTTGTACTGCTCCTCGACCCGCCTGGCGACGTCATCTCGGAGCCGGTCGATGATCCCGATCAGGTCCGTGGTGATGATCACCAAGCGATGGCCCTGGCCGTCCTGCAAGGCCAGGGCCTTGGCGAACAGGTCCTGCTCGGTGCCTTCGGCCGGCTCTTTGCGCCCCGCATACCCGGCCATCTGAAGAGGCCGATCGGGCGTAATCATCGCCGAGGCCACGCCCGCTTTCCACTCCAAGGCCTCGCCGGGAGGATTATCGGCCGGTACGGCAACACTTGCGCCAACAAGTACGGCAAGAACAAAAAACGCGGCCTTCTGCATCACAATCTCCTAAAGCTTGCTCTGTCCAGTCGGTTGCTTTCGCGTTCAACGCCGGTCCCGTTACGCGGATTTCCGGACGAGTTTCACCGCCCGCGCTGCCAGGGCAGCTTGCTGTCCTTTCGCGCGCCTACTCACTTCCCGTTCCCACGTTCCAAGTCGCCTGCCCGGTGTACATGATCGAGGGCGTGACGCCTTCGATGGGGAAGTCGTACCACGAGGTCGTGACGATGCCCAGGGCCTTGGCCTCGTGGACGCGGCGGCTAAACGCGAAGATGTTGTCGGCGTAACGGGGCAAGTCGGGCAGGCCGCGCCAGGTGGAATGGTTCGCGCCGCCGGCGGGCGCGCCGATCACCTTGAATCCGAGCTTCTGGTAGTACTCGAGGTGATGACTCATGGTTCGGTAAGCACCTCTGGTTTGGCGGCTATTGGCTGACTGCCGGGACCGGCGTCAGCATGCCGATCCGCCACGAAAACTGGCCGTACCCCTTGCCGGATTTGTCTTTGTCGAGCATCCCCTGGAAGACGAATCGCAGGTTGCCCGGATCGACCGTCAAGGTCTCGTCGCAACCCTCTCGGATGAGCTCGCCGTGGCTGATGTTGTCGGTCCACGGTTCCACGCCTTTGGCCGGGCGAATGTTCCGCCAGCCGGCAAACGGTCGCTCGGCAGTGTCGGCAAGGGGCGTCCATCGGCCGTCCAGCCGGTCGGCGAGATAGGCCTTGTAGTAACGCCGGCCGTTTTCTTCGACGATCGTCAGGTACTGGTTCAGGCCTTTGAGCCTGTACGTGTGGCTCGCCTCGAAGATTTT
>JAMOAF010000950.1 GCA_023621895.1 Planctomycetota bacterium | reverse complement strand
TCCCAAGCTCCAGCTTGGGAACGCATGCTAAATCGACCTGCGTGATTCGTGGAAAAAGCGGCTGTTATTCAGATAGCCGCGTGGGCTTGCCCCGCGCTTCGTTACGTACGGGTTTACCTCGTTCCCAAGCTCCAGCTTCGGAACCAGGATGGCCAGTCTGCTATGCGAGTTCAGGAAACCACGCGGTTTTCCCACTTTCAGAACCGTCCCGGAATCGTTGTGATCAGGTTCGACGAATAGTCCAGTAGTTGGGCGACCAGCCACGGCAGCGTCAGGCTCAAAACTGCCACCATGGCGATGATCTTCGGCACAAAGGCAATGCTCTGCTCCTGGATCTGCGTCAGCGCTTGAAACAGGCCGACCACCAACCCGACCACCATGCCGGCCACAAGCACCGGCGAGCCGACCAGCAGGGCGATCCAAATTGCCTGCCGCGCCAGATCGATGGCGTCTTCAGCAACCATGGCGATGCCTCTTGCGAAAGCGGAAAGCGGAAAGCGGAAAGGGGTTTTTACCGGTCAATGTCACGTGTATGGCGCAAAACTGTCAATCAACATGCCCACGACCAGGTTCCACCCGTCGAGCAGCACAAACAACATCAGCTTGAACGGCAAGGATATCAGCACCGGCGGCAGCATCAGCATGCCCATCGAGACCATCACGCTGGCAATCACCATGTCGATGATCAGGAACGGCAGGTAGACCTGGAACCCGATCAGAAAGGCGACCTTCAGCTCGCTGAGCATGAACGCCGGCAAGAGCGCCTGAAGCGGCACGTCTTCGTAGCCGTCGACCTCGGGCGGATCGGGCAGCCGGTTGAGGAACAGGTAGACGTCTTCCGTGTTTCCCGCCCGCTCGATCTGCATGCTCATGAACCGGCGGATCGGCACCTGGCCGGTCTCCCAGGCCTGCTCAAGCGTGATTTGATGGTTCGTATAGGGCGAAATTGCCCCCTGGTAAACCTCCTTCCAGACCGGCGTCATCACCAGCAGCGTAATGAACAGCGCGAGGGTCGTGATCACCTGGCTGGGCGGGAGTTGCTGGGTGCCGATCGCCTGGCGAAGCAGGCCGAGAACGACAATGATCCGCACGAAACAGGTCGTCATCATCAACACGGCCGGGGCAAGGCTGAGCACGGTCAACAGCAGCATCACCTGCAAGGTCGCGCTGAGGCCCTCGGGGCTTGTCCATTGGCTGGGGCCCCCGGCCAGCCCCTCGGGCAATTCCAGCGCCAGGGGGCGATTGGCCGTGTCTTGAGCCGACACCGGGGCGACCGCGGGCAGCAGCGCAAGCGCGGCCACAATCCCGGCCGCCGCCCAGTGCAGACGCCGCGGGCGCCGACGAGGGGAGGCGTCCGATTGTCTCCGCTCGGGCGATTCAGCCATGAAGGTCCTCCCGTCCGCCGGGCAGCAGGGAGTCAGCCGGCCGGACCGCGAATTCCGGTTCGGCGGACCGGCCGGCAAACTGCTGGAGCGCTTGGCGGAAGGCGGCGGTCGCGCTGCCCGACTGGGCCGATTTGCACAGCCCGGCCAGCCGCGTGACTTCATCGGGATTCTCGATCTCGGTGAGTGTCTCGGTCCCTTCGGGCGTGGTGCAAACCAGCAGCAACTTGTCGCCGCAGCGGAGGAGCTGGACCTGCTGGCCCTTGGCGATCGAGGCCCGGCCGAGAACCTCGAACACGTCGCTCGGCAGAACCGCGTTCGCGCCCGGCGCCGCGCGGCGGATCAGCCAGGCAACCATGCAGAACAACCCCAGCACGATGGCAAGACTGCTGATCACCGTGGCGAGCGAACGCGCGCCGGCGGCGCCGGCACTGGCTGGATGCGCCCTTTGTTTGGACGTGCGGCCGGGCGAGGCAAGGCGGGGAAAACCCGGACTTCTGACCGAGCCGGATACGGGCTCGGAGGGCGCTTCCGCAATCGGCGCCTTCGCCAACGGCGGCGACTTCGCCGACGGCGCCGGCTGCGGTTCGGCATCGTTCGGCGACGATGCGTCAGCCGGCGGGCTGGCGGGCTCCGGCGACTCTGACGCCGAAGGATACACGGCCGCCTGGACCGACTGGGCCGGCCGATCCGGCGTCTGGTAGGTCGCCGGCCGGACAAGGCTCGGGGAGCCGGGTTTGGCCGGCTGAGTCTCCGCGGGTGGGGAAGCCGGCTGGGAATCGGCCGCGCCGCGGGGCGCGAGGTTGGCCGTGGCTTGTTTCCGGAACGACTCGGTGAAGAAATGCTGCTCCGCGGCTGCCCCCGGGGAGGCAACGAGCAACAGCAGCAAGCCGAGTACGAAGAGTTTCCTGGGCATCCTTGCCTTCACGGCGATTCTTCCTCTTTCAGGCCGTCGACACGCCTGCCAGGGCCCCCGTTATCCGCTCCCAGACGCGCGACGCCCGTTCGTAAAAAGCGGCCAACCACCGCCCCACCGGCCTTTCAGGCCGCCGGCGACGTGCTGGCCACCAGTTCAGCCACTCGCACGCAAAAATTGTCGTTAAGCACAAGGACTTCGCCGCGAGCGATCAGCCGCCCGTTGACGTAGATGTCCACCGGGTCGCCGGCCAGCTTGTCGAGCGCGACGACGGCTCCCTTGCGCAATCGGAGCACGTCTTCGAGATACATCTTGGTGCGGCCGAGTTCGATCTTCAGGTCCAACTCGACGTCGCTGAGCAGGTCCAGCGTGGCGGTCTCCGTGTTGGCGGGGCTGCCGCTGAACTCGCGGAACTGAAAATGGGCGGCGCTCGGCGGCAGGTCCCTCCCTTCGGCCGCAACCGATTCGAGCGCCTTCTCCGCCTGTTGGAAGAGAAATTCGACGTCCGCCGAGGAAATCGACGCTTCGGCGGCGGGCGTCGTGTGATCGATGCCAGCGGCCGGGGCTTGCCCTCCCGTTGGCGGATTGGCCTGACCCGCGCCGCTCGCTTCCACCCCTTTGAGAAGCCTGTCAATCTCGTCCTGCCCGAGCAACGCCTCGCTATCCGCCGGCTGCGCGGACCGGTGGGCGGCGGGGGGATCGCCGGTCAATTTCCCGCCGGCAACGTGCGGCGCCACGTCATCCGTCGGCGTGGGCGCAGCGGCAGGGGCAGGCGCGTTCCCGGATTCTGTCCCCGCTGCCCGCAGCAGGGCTTCGATGTCCGCCTGGTTGATCAGCTCGTTGTCGTCGGCCATGGCAATCCATTCCCGGCTTCGTGAACAACTTCGGCCAAGCCAACCCGCAAGGCCTCCTGCCGCGGGCACGTTGCCGCCAATACTCGCACACCCGGCGGGCCCCCTTGAAGCCAATCTCGGGAGCGACTCGGCCGGGCGGCAACTGTTCGTGCGGTCTGGCTACTGCTCGATGAAGGAAAATTCGCTGAAGACTGCCGACCGCAGGAACGGCCTGCCGAAAGTGCGGTTAGTTTTCTCTAAAATCTGCCTTTTAATCAACCCCAACCCGGCGTCCGTCAGATCTTCTTGGCCCGCGCTCCGCAGCGTGACGATCACCTGGTCGCGGAGCCGATGCTGGTTTTCTTGCCAGGCCGCCTGGAACGCCTCTTGATCTTCCCTGCCGATTGTCCCGAACAGGTGCAAGTCGATCCGTATCGTGGTATCCGAGATCGGCTGGTAAGAGGTCACGCTGAATTGGCCGAGTTCGACCTCTATTTCCGCCTGCACCCCCTCTTTTGTTGGGGTTGCATTTTTGGCCGCCGCCGTCTCTTCACCCCCGGTTTGTTGCGCGCTGCGCGATGTCAAAGCGGCCTTTCCCACCGCATTTGGCAGGAACAGGGCCGCCGCAACGCACTCGGCCACGACAAACAGGGCAAAAACGATCAACAGAATCAACTTGCCCCAGATTGCCGATTTTATCCCCTGTGGGGGGGACTGTTCCGCAACTTGGGACGTTTCGTTATTTTCTTCAGCCATAACCAGTCAAGAACGAGCACGCATGTTGGACAAACCGGATCGAGGCCCTGCTTCGGGCAGAATCCATGCGGGATGCCTTAAGCCTTGAGCCGCTTCATAGGAAACCTTAGCCCAAGTTTGACCGCCCGATGGTTTCGGTCGGCCAAAATACGCTGTAATTCGGCCCAGCCCGTCACCGTAGGGTGGTCCAGAGCGGCCCATCCCTTGGCGGTGCGCATTGTCGCGACGCGTGCCACCACAAGAAACGTCGGCACCACCGTGAGCGCGAGCGGCGGCCCACCACGTGCCGGCGCTGGACGTTCACCCGCGCGCTCGGTGGGGCGGCGCTCCGCTTTCGGCGGCACGAATGGCGCTCGTTTCGGCAAACGTTTCGGGCCCCGCCGACCGCGCGGGGTTGGTCCGCTGTGCACCACCCTACGGCCCGTCGTTTGACCGTATGGCTCGCCAATGGTGGGGCGGCGATCCGGTTTCGGCGGCACGAATGGCGCTCGTTTCGGCAAACGTTTTGGGCCCCGCCGACCGCCCCGGGTTGGCCCGCTATGCAACACCCTACGGCCTACCACCCGCTGGTGGAATATCGCTGGCGCCGTTCTTCGGCCGTGCCTTCGAGGTCCTTGGTGAGCTCATTGAGCAAGAAAATCTCCACCCGAGCATTCTGGCGCCGCCACTGCTCTGAAGGGCTGATGTTGCGGGGCTCGTTTTCGGCCGCGATGGCCAGGCGAATCCGGTTTTCCTTCACTCCCAGCCGGATCAGTTCTTGTTTCACTTTGAAAGCTCGAGCGTAGGCCAGGTCCCATTGGTTTCGGTAGGGCGAGTCCGGTTCGAGCGGTTTGTTCGAGGTGTGGCCCCGGACCTCGATTTTCTGCGGCTTGCCCTTGACGACCGCTGCCGCCGCCTCGGTCGCCTTGATGGCCTCCGCGGTCAATTCGCCGCTGGATTCGGGAAAATCGACGACGCCGCCCTGGAGCGAATCGTCGCCGGGACGGATGGCGCGGACCCGGCGCTGGTCGCCCTCGGGCGCCTTGACCTTGTCGCCGGCGTTGATCGCGCCGATCCGCTCCGCGCGGCCCCTGCTCGCCAGCCGTGCAATCGCCGAGTTGATCGGCAAGGCGCGGCTGGGCGTCAAGGGCAAGGCCGCGTCGCCGATTCCGAATTGGTTGCGCATCGCGTCGATCAGCGCCGCGCTCTCCTCTTGCTTCACCTCGCTCATCGAGAACAGCAGGATGAAGAACGTCAGAAGGAGCGACATCATGTCGCCGAACGTCACGACCCAATCGGGAACGCCGGCCTGCTCTTCCTCTTGCAGGATCGCCATTTTCTTACGCGGCCTCCTTGTCCGCCACCCGCAGCCGCGGCGGAAGGAAGGTGGCCAATTTCTGCTCGATCACCCGCGGGTTCTCGCCGGATTGAATCCCCATGATCCCGCGGACAATGACCTCCATCGTGAAAAGCTCCTGCTGGTTGATGTAGCCGAGCTTTTCGGCAAAAGGGAGCATGACCACGTTCGCCGCGACGGCGCCGTAAAGGGTCGTGATCAAGGCCACGGCCATGCCGGGCCCCAGCGCGGACGGATCGTTGAGCTGCCCGAGCATGATGATCAGCCCCAAGAGGGTCCCGATCATGCCGAAGGCCGGCGCAAACCGGCCCGCCTGGTCGAAGATCTTCTTGCCGTTGCCGTGCCGCGTCGCCACGGCGTCCATCTCGGTCCGCATGATGTCTTCGATGATCTCGGGCCGGGTGCCGTCGACCGCCATCTGGATGCCGAGAATCAGGAACGGGTTGCGGACTTCCTCGATCCGGCCCTCCAAGGCCAGCAGCCCGTCGCGCCGCGCCGTTTCCGCCAGCGACACGATCAACCGGATCAGCTCCATGACGTCGTCCTGCTTGTTGAAGAAGATCGTCTTGGTGACCCGCGCGGCGGCAAGCACGTCCTTGAGCGGAAAACAGACCAGCACGGAAGCCAGCGCGCCGCCAAACACGACCATCATCGACGGGTAGTCGATAAACGCCGTGAATGTCGCGCCCGGCGTGATCGCGATCGCGATCGCCAGGAGCGCCAATCCGAGCAGGGTACCGATGAGGCTCGCAATATCCATGACTCAGGAATCCCGATTTGCATCCGCCAGCGGCGCCGCCCAGCCGGCCGCTCCGCGAGGCCTTGCCGCCAGCGGCGGCAGCAGATGCTTGGCCTGCTGATAGATCACGGCTCTCCGCAAGACTTCGTCCATCGACTCCCGGACGATGATCCGTTCGCCTCCGGTCATCGTCACGAACGTGTCGTGATGCTGTTCCACGTAGCGAATCATGTCGGCATTGAGCACAAAGGGTTCGCCGTCCAGGCGCGACAGTCTAATCATTCCGCTTGCCGCCGTCCTTTCTGGTTCTGGGGTTTTGTGTTGCCACCGCGGCGGCGGATTCGCCGCCGGTCATGGCGGTTTCCGGCCGCGCCTAGCGGCGCAGCGAGAGCAGCTCGTCGATCATCTGCTGGGCGGTCGTGATCACCCGCGTGTTCCCCCGATACATCGTCGAGGCAAGGATCAGGTCGATCAGGTTCGATCCGATGTCGGTGTTCGACAACTCCACGGCGCCGGCGATGATGCTCCCGATCCCCTGCTCGCCGGGGTCGCCTTCGACCGGCAGTCCGGAGTTGACCCCCTCGGCAAACAGGTTCTCGCCGCTCTGCGACAGGCCGGCGGCGTTGGCGAACCGGGCAAGGCGAATCTGCCCCAGGTTTCGCGTGACCCCGTTGGAGAACACGCCCCGGATCACGCCGTCTTCGCCGACGATGAAGCTCGTCAGCACGCCCGGGCCGGAGCCGTCCTGGCGGGTGACCGCCACGACGCTCTGGTTGGCGGCCAGCCCCGAGATGTTCGAGAAATCCAGCTCGAATTCAAGGGGCGATGCACTCGAGACGTGGCGCCGCTCGATCGAGATGGTGGCCTCGCTGACGGCAATCAGCTTCCCCTCGCCGTCGAAGGAGATCCGCCCGGTGCCCACGGCGATCTCGGCCCCGCTGGCCGGGTCGTTGTCCGCCGAATCGGCGAACCACCGGTAGGTGGTCGAGGTGCTGTCGCGCGTTTCGAGCACGGCGGTCAGCCGGACCCGGATCGGGATCCCGAGCGAATCATAGACGAGGAAATCGGTAACCGCGCTTTCGCCCTTGGCCGCCTGGAGCACGCCCCAGGGGAGCTCGACGTTCTCCAGGCCGGAGGCCGTTTCGACCAGCATTCCGGAGAGCCCGACGTCGATCGCATTGTCCACGCCGTTGTTGCCGGTCATGATGATCCGGCCGTCTTCGACCTTGCCGCCGGGATAGACGTTCACGCCCGAGCCCATGTCGCCGGGAATCGGATAGACCGGATCGGCGTCGGTCGACTGGATGCCCATCGCCGCGTCCATGAAGTCGATCAACTGCTGGACCGTCGTGTCCGCCGTGATCTCGAACGTCTTCGCCTCCAACGTCCGGCCGCCCTTCCTTCCGGTAAAGTGAAGCGTGCCGGCGTCGAAGACCTGGTTGTACGCCGAGCCGTCGCGGGAAATCACGTCGACCAGACGCGTCGAGGGGATGATTTTCGGGCCGTCGAGATCGATGATCGGGTTGCCGGCGATCTCCGCGTCGGTCTTGTTGTCGACGAACATCCCGCCGGCCGCCTCCGCCACCGACATCTCGCCGACGAAGCGGAACGTGCTGTCGTCCGTGGCCGAGTTCCGGTAGATCCGAATCTGCGTCCACATGGCGTCGTCGGGACTGGCCGCGTCGGGGATCGGCAGGTCGTGCAACGTCACGCGGCCGTTGATCACGTTGATCGGTCCGCTGATCGCCGCAGGGCGGCTCTCTGTCCCCGAGCCCGGCCCTCCCGCCGCGCTGCCATACGTCACGTAGTAACTGTAGTTGCCGCTGATCACGGTCTGATCCAGCTTCGCGCCGGCCTCGGCATCCGCATCGGCCATCGCGTCGGTGAAGGCGACGTCTCCCGCGGCCGTGTTGACCTGGCCCACGTAGTGAAAATCGGTGTCCGCCGAACCGGTGTTCCGCCGATAGACGCGGAGGTGCGTGTATGCTCCGGCGGGAACCTGGCTTGCGTCGGGCAGGCTGCCAAGTACGACCGATCCGTTGGCGCCGACCGTCGCGGCGATCAACGCCGAGGGCCGGCTTTCCGTCGGGACCGCGACCGAGCCGCCGCCATCGTCTCCCCAGACGAGCTGGTAGTGATAGGTGTCGCCCTCGATCATGCCGCCCCCCGCCGGCCCTTCACCCACGACAACGGCGGCGACCGAGGGCGCCGTGGCGAAGTCCACCAGGGGGCTTGAGCCGGGCGCCGTGTAGCGGCTGTTTCCCAGAATTCCCGTCTGGATTCGCTGGGCCTGCGTCGCCAGGTCGCCTGTCGGCGAAAGAGTCCCTTCCAGAAATACGTTGCCCGTCGGCTGCGCGACCGCCGCCGCGCCGAGCGGAATCACAATCGGCTCGAGCGTCGTCCGCTGGATCTGGAACTGGTCGTCGATCCCGAATCCCAGCAATCGGTTGCCGGTGATCGTCACCAGCTCGTTGGCGGAATTGAACTTGAACATCCCGTTGCGCGTGTAGAGCTTTTCTCCCTGGGCGCCCGCGACGATGAAAAACCCGTCCCCCTGGATCGCCATGTCCATCGGATTCGAGCTGATATCCAAAGTCCCCTGCTTGAAATTCGGCGTGATGTCCGAGACCATCGTCCCCAGGCCGATTTGCCTGGGGTTCGTGCCGCCGCTGCCGGCCGTCGGCTGGGAACCGAGCGAGAGCGTCTGCGAAAACTGGGTGGCAAACGAGGCGGTCGACGCCTTGAACCCGACCGTGTTCGAGTTGGCCAGGTTGTTTCCCACCACGTCGATCGTCGTTTCCGACGCGGTCAAACCGGTCAATGCCGTGCTGAGTGCGGATGCGAGACCCATTTCTTACTCCCCTTCCGTGGTTGTGTCGTTCGGATCGACGCCGGCCTGCTCCAGCGCCGCGAGATCGTCCGATGCGATCAACTCTTCGTCAATGATTTGCAACACGTTCTTAAGACGGATTGTCTTTCCAGAGACCAGCAGTTGCGGATCGCCGTCATTGACGGTCACCGCGTCCACCTGGCCGATGATCTTCTCCGAGTCTTCGGTGAGCCCCTCGACGAGCCGCCCGATGAGGCTGCTGGCGGTCGCCACGTTCTGGCCAAGGAGCACGCTTTCCAGCGTGGACGTGAGCTTGTCGTTCGAGGCGATCTGCCGCATCTGCCCGATCTGGGCAAGCATCTCGCTGTTGTCGACCGGGTTCATCGGGTCCTGGTTCTGTAATTCGGCGATCATCAGCTTGAGAAATTCGCTGATCCCAATCTCCTGGAAGGCGTCGTAGCCCGTCGCTACCTGCGCCCCGCTCTGACCTTGCACTCCCACGCTGGCCGCCTGCATCGTTCGAATTCCTTTCTTGTGATGAGGCAATTCGCCTCGCGCGCCCTCAAAGCGCGTCCGCCGGGCAACTAAATCACGATGTCGAGGCGGCCGCCGGTGTCGTCCGGCCGCCGCCATGTGTTGTTTGAGCCGGCCGCGTCTTCCGTGTTGCCGGATTCCCGATGCCAGCCGGTGTTTCGCCGCCTCTCCTGCCACGGCAGGCTGCCGTCGTCCGAGCGCTCGAATGCTCCCTGCCGGGCATCCTCGCGCACTTCGACTTCGAACCGCTCGAGCATCATGTCCAACGCCGCAAGACGCTCGCGCAATGCCGGCAGGTTCTCGACCAAGAGGCTCTTGGCCGAAGCAGTCTCCGCCGACACCCGGGCGCTCAGTTTGCCGGCCTTGACGGCGATCTCCAGTCGGAGTGAACCGAGTTCCGGGGGATAGAGCCTCAGGCGGACCACGCCGCCGCGGTGGCTCATCGCGGCGAAGGCGTCCGCCACGCGCTGGACGAACCGCGAACTGCCCGAATCCTCGGTCGCCCTGGCCGCCGGTCGAACCGTGTCCGCCCGCGGCGCCGATGTCTCGGGCGGAGCCGCTGCGGGCTGGACCAACTCCGACTGGGATTCAGCCGTGGCGGCCGGGCCGCGTGCCTCGACGGGCGGAGCCGGTTCGACTACCGGCAACAACCCAGCGCCGCCCCGGACTACTTCGCTTGCCGCCACGTCCGCCGCGGCCGCAATCGGCCCAGCGGCGGCGCTCGGAGGCCTCGCACTGCGGCCAGCGCCGGCATCCTGTCCGGCCGGTGTTTCCTCGGATCGCTCTTGCAGCGGCCGCGATTGCACTCGCTGGCCCTTCCGATCGGCCTTGTTCTCCCTTGTTCGTTTTCCATCGCCGGAAGCCTGTGCCGGGAACGGCCGGTGTGTCCGCGGGATCGATTCCGCCACCGGCGAGGCGACCTGATCGGCCATCTCCTTGAGCCGATCCACGGGACCTGCTCCGTCCGTCTGCTGAGTCTCTACCGCTTGGTCCGCCGGGCTCCGCGATGCTCCGACCCTCTTGCTTGCCGCCCGGCCGAGCGGCTCCCCCCTGGGCGGCCCTTCCCTCATTTCCTGCCCTTCCCTCGTTTCCCGCCCTTCCCTCGTTTCCCGCCCTTCCGGCGTGTCTCCCGCTTCCAGCGTGTCTCCCGCTGCCGGCGTGTCTCGCCCTGCCAGCGTTTCGCGCGCCGGCGGAGGAACCGATGCCGTTTCCTCGGCGGTACTGGCGGCCGGCGGTGCTTGCTCCGCCGGCTGCACTGGATTGTCGGCGGGTCCTGCCTCGATCTTTAGCGGCCCTTCCCCATCGATCTCTGCCGCGGCGCCCGCGGCTTGTTCTTGGACTTGGCCGGGCGATTCCCCGCCGCTCCGCGCCGCGGCATCGACGGGCATGTCTTCGTCCGCAACGGGAAGATGGTCTTCCTCCGGCTCCGCGTCGTCCGCCGGCGTTTCCTCGGAGACAAGGGAAGCCTCCTCTGGCGAATCGTCCGGTTCCCTGTCAATCGCCGGCTGCTGCCGGCTCGCCACCGGCGGATCGGTCCCTGCCGCCAAACCGGCCTCTGCCAGTGCGCCCGCCAGCGCCGCCTGGTCGGCCTTTGCCGGCGCGTCGATCTCCGCACGCGGCTCGTCGAGAGCAGTTGCCCTGCGAAGAACCTCGTCGAACGCTCCAGTCCGCGCCGCTTCGGCACCGGTAAAACCGGCCGAGCTCGGTTGATCCAGAGGGCGGTAGCTCGTGGTTGTCTCCGGGCTTAGTCTAGGCATCGAAATTGGTTTTTCACCTGGTTCCCAAACACACCTGGTTCCCAAGCTCCAGCTTGGGAACCCTCACGCTTCAACTAACAACTTCACCTTTCCCCCAAGCTCCAGCTTGGCAGCCAGCACGACTGCCGCTCCTATCGCGCGCTGACTTTCTCGGGGCTGACTTTCTGCGAAACTTCCTCGGCAAGTGCGGCCTGGGGGTGCCCTTGGCGGATCAACCGGAGGACCTCGGCGATCTTGGCGATTTCATCGGGTGCCTGGAACTCGCCCAGCAGTGCGGAGCGGCGGCGCTCCTCCATGCCCGCCAGTAGAATCACGACTTCTTCGATTTCGTTCTTCTCCAGCATCTCCAAGAGAAACGTCTTTGCCTGTTCGGGCTCGAGTCGCTCCATCGTGGCGCTGAACGCGCTGCGGCCTTCGGCTTCGGCGCCTTGCTTGAGTCTGGCCAGTTCGGCCTGGAAGCCGTTTTTCAGCCGCTCGTAGGCGTCGCGCTGCTCGGCAAGTCGGCGCTGTTGGCTCTTTAATTCTTCGGCCGCGCTGGCAAGCGACATTTCGCGCATTCTCAAGTCCCGGTCGGCCGAGGCCCGCGCGGCGATGACGTGCTCGAACGTGGGCTGCTCTGGCGCGGGCTCGCCGCGGAGCGGGTTGGCCTCCGCTTCGGGCTGTAGCAGGTCGAGCCCCTGGGCGATTGCCAGGATTTGCACAAGCCGGCCGCGGTCCATGTTCCACGACGACCAGAAGTAGCAGACCGTGATCACCTCGGCGATCATCGTCGCCGCGCAAATGCAGACGAACAGGTTCACCGCGCCTCCGAGCACCTTGGCGATCATCCGTCACCCTCCCCCGCGCCGCGGCGCTGGCCCACCTCGTCGAGTTGCCTGGTCTCCAGCCGGGCCTCCTTTTCGAGGTGCGCTCGCTGTTGTCTCTCGCGAAGCAGCTCCAGCACGCGGACCGAACGGTTCGCTTCAACAAGCGCCTCGCGGCGGCGGTCGATCTCGCCGCGGATCGCCTCCTGCTTCTCGGCCAGGTCGTGATCTTCCATCCGCAGCGTAGCCTCGTAGCGGCGCGACACCAGCAGCCGGTCAAGATCGAGCTCGCCGGGCCGGGCCGCCTCGCGGCAATCGTCCAGCAGATCGGCCAGTTTGGCGGCCACGGACTCCCGCTGCTCGAGAATCACCTGCTCGGCATGGAAGGCCTCGGCCAGGCGGCTCCGCCGCTGGTCGCGGGCGGACTCGCGCAGCCGGAGGAGCGTCGCCAAACGGAACTTGAACGTGCTCATTGCCAGGTTTCGGCTCGTTGCTTCAATTGGGGTGTCTCATCGCCGGTCACGGTTTCTCGGCAGCGCCGGGCAGCTTCCGCGTCACGATCTGCTGGAGTTCGAGCAACATCGCTTCTGCCTGAGCGCAACTGGCGCGCTGCTCGACTCGCTGCCGTAGCAGAGCGTCGATATTCGGCTTCAGTTCGATTGCCAGGTCCACCAGCGGGTTGGCGCCTTTGCGGTAGGCGCCGATCGAAATCAGGTCTTCGTGGTCGCGGTAAGCCGCCATGAGCTGGCGGACCGCCAGGGCGGCGCGCTGGTGTTCCGCGCCGGTCACCTCGGGCATCAGGCGGCTGAGGCTTTCGAGCACGTCGACCGCCGGGTAGTGGCCCCGCGAGGCAAGCCTCCGCGAAAGCCAGATATGCCCGTCAAGCAGCCCCCGAACGGCGTCGGCCACCGGTTCGTTCGGATCATCGCCCTCGACCAGGACGGTGTAGAAGGCGGTGATGCTCCCCTCGGGCGTGCGCCCGGCGCGTTCCACGATTCGCGGCAGGGCCGCAAAGACCGACGGCGGATAGCCGCGGGTGGCGGGTGGTTCGCCCGCCGCCAGGCCGATCTCGCGCTGGGCGAGGGCAAACCGCGTCAACGAATCGACCAGCAGGAGAACGTCCCTGCCCTGGTCGCGGAAATACTCGGCAACGGCGGTCGCGGTCGAAGCGGCGTGCACCCGCACCAGCGCCGGCTCGTTGCTCGTGGCCACGACGACGACGCTCTTTTTCCTTCCTTCCGGGCCGAGGTCGCGCTCGATGAACTCGTTGACCTCGCGGCCCCGCTCGCCGATCAGGGCGATCACGATCACGTCGGCGTCGGAGTAGCGCGCCATCATGCCCAGCGAGACGCTCTTGCCGACCCCGCTGCCGGCGAAAATCCCCAGCCGCTGGCCGCGGCCGCTCGTCATCAATCCGTCGATCGCGCGAATCCCGGTCGAAAGCGGCGCGTCGATTCGCGGGCGGCGGCAGGGGTCCGGCGCGTCGCGGTGAAAGGCGACCCGGTCCGGCAGCGCGGGCTGCGCCCGCCCGTCGATCGCCCTGCCTTGGGCGTCGATCACCCGCCCGAGCAGCGAATCGCCCACGCGGAGCCATCGCGACGTGCGTTTCAGCCGCACGCTGTTCCCGTGGCGGATGCCGGCCAGGTCCGCAAACGGGTAGAGCAAGGTCATGTTGTCGCGAAAACCGATCACTTCCGCATCGAGCGGCGGCCCGGTGTCGCGCTGGATCTGGGCAAGGGCCCCAACCGGCGCCGGAAATCCAGCCGCCGAGACGGTCATCCCCACCGTGCGGGAGACCGTGCCGCGGATTTCAGCCGGCATGAGGTGGTGTAATTGGTCAACAAGGTCCATCGGCGGCGGCGCCTCTTTCAGGTCAGTTCCTCTTCGATGCGTCTGATTTGCGTTTCGATCCTCTGGTCGATTTCGCCAAAGGCGGTTTCCACACGGCATCCTCCCGGGGTGATCGCTGGATCAGCGGCCAGCTCGCACGTCCCCAGGCCCGCCATCTCGCGAACGAGCGCCTCGGCTTGGGGCTGGAGGGCGTCGTAGTCTTGGGGGCTGAGCCGGACGCGGACGGCCGAGCTGCCCGCCACCAGCCGCAGCGTCTCGCGGACCACTTCCAGCGGAATCTCCGGATGCTGCTCGATCTGCTTCCTCACGATCCGCTCGGCAATCGCGATCGCCAGCCGGACGGCGCTCCTTTCCCAATGGGCCAGCCAGGCCTGCTTGGCCTGCTGGATCTCGTCGATCACGGCAGCCAGGGCCGGCTTCAGCGTGGCCAGTTGCTCGGCGAGCTGCATCCCGACGATCCTCTGAATCTCCTTCTGCCCGTCGGCGTAGCCGCGCTTGCGCGATTCCTCTTCCGTCGCGCGCCGGATCCGCTCGGCATCCTGCTGGGCTTGGGTGAGCACCTCGCCGGCCTGTTGCCGGACCCCGTCGAGATAGACGCCGGCCTTCTCCGCCATGTCGTCGAAATTGAACGCCACCGGTTGGATTCCTCCGGCCCGATCGGCGGCTTTGATGATGGTGGGCATGTTCGTCAACATCTGGTGGTCCTGGAGTGTGCTGGCAAAACAGGTGGCGATCTTGCCCGGCTAGACTTCCTCGGAAAATCCGACATGCGACGCCGGGGGCCGGCGGCCGCGCCGCGCGGCGCTCCGCGGCGACCGGATGCCCAGCTTCTGGGCAATCATTCCGATCCACTCGCGCGCCGCCTCGACGTCGCTCAGCCGCGTCGGGCCCGGGTGGTTCATCTCTTCGCTGAGCATGGCCGCCCGAGCCGGCGGCAATGCCGCCAGCAACCGCTGGACAACGGCCGGCGACGCGCCGACCAGCGCCAAGGCGAGCAGCTTCAGGTCGGTCGCGCCGAGCAGGTCCTCGAGATCGGCTCGGTCGATGCGCGCCAAGTCGTCGAACTCCATCTGCTCCGGGCGGAGCCGGTCCGCCAGCAGCGTGTCGTGGGCGGACAGGTTGCGGTAAAGCTGGCTGCCCACCTCGCGATCGGCCGCGCCGAGAATCCCTTCGACCGCCGCCAGGCCGGACACCCGGCGGCGCGGAAAGTCAAACGGCTGCGACAAGCGGCATCGCAGCGACTGCTCGATTTCGGCGAGGATTTCCGGATCGGTTTCCTCCAGGTCCACCAGGCGGCGAAGGACCTCGGTCTGGACCCGCGGCGGAAACCGCACGAGAACCTCGCTCGCCAGCTCCGGCGCCAAGTGCGAAAGAACCACGGCGATCGTCTGCGGCCGTTCGGTTGCCAGGACGCCGGTCAGCCCGTCGGGCGACATGTCGCAAAGCGATTGGAAGACGCGCGGCTTGCCCGCGGCGCGCGTGCCGCCGTCTGGCGCCGCCTGGAAACGGCCATGCCAAACGACGGGGCGCTGCGGCGAAGCCCGCAGAAACTCGTCGATCACCCTCCGCTGCTCGGCGGGATCGAGCGGGTCGAGATCGAAGACGGCATGGCGGACTTGCTCCGCCTCTTCGGCGGCCATGTGGTCGAGAACCAGGTCGGCCGCGTCGCGGTCGAGGGTTTGGATCAGGATGGCAACCTTGCGGATTCCGTCTTCGCTGATGTTCATGGGGTTGTATCTCGTTCGGGCCGGCCGCGTTGCGGCTCGGTTGTCATTGCCTCGGGGCTGGCCTGCCGCCGGCCCGCCGCGGCTTGGGATTATTTCGTGGGGGTTCCGATCCAGCTTCGCAGGATGCTTGCCGCCGTCTCCGGATCACCGGCCACCAAGGCCGAGAGGTCTTCGCGGAGCGACTTGCCCGTCCCCGAAAACCTTTGCATTGGATTCTCTTCGCCCGACTCGCCGGCCGCTCCTTCCCGATCCGGTTCGGCGGCGGCCGCGGGAACCGACCGGTCGAGCGTCTTGCCTGGCGGAATCGCGCGGATCGTCGACCGCAGCACGGCAAGGCTTGCCAGGCCGAGCACAAGCAGCCCCAGGGTGCTCCAGTGCATTCCCAGCCACGTGGCCGCGGTCTCCGCCGCGCCGGGCTCGGGCAGCGGAGGAGGCAGAATGTCCTGGAAGTCGCTGACCTGCACCAATTGGGACGGGTCCACCAGCCCCTCCGCCTTCGGCAGCACGCCCGCCACGAGCTGCCTGATCTTGGCCGTCTCCTCGAGGCGGATTTTTTCGATGTCGGCCGGCGCCGGCTCCTTGGGCTCTTCGTCAGGCGCGGGCGGATTCTGGTTCTGCCAGACCTTCGCGAAGTAGCTCGTGGGGACGGCAATTGCCACGGCGACGCGCTCGACCGTGTGCGGCGCGAACTCCTTTTCGGTCTCTTCGCCCGAAGGGAGCGTCGTCTCGGACAACTCCGTTACTTTTTCGGTCTCCGCCGGCCCGCTCGATTCGCTCGCCGCAAGCGACCGGGCCGTGTTTCCCGCCGCGTTCGCCACGTAGCCGGGCCGGCCGCCGCGGGCCTGGCCCTTCTGCTCTCGGGTGATCTTGTTTTCCGTGAGACTAACCGGGATCGACTTCTCCTTGTCGAATGCCGTCGTCCGCGTGCGGTGCACCCGCTCCGGCGCCAGGTCGACGTTCGGCGTGACGATCACGCCGGGCACGTAGGAGAGGAGGTCCTCGATCTTCCGCCGCCAGTTCTCCTCCTGCTTGCGCTGCTCTTGGGCGAGCAGGCCGCCGCCGGCGGACCCGCCGCCCGCCGGGCTGCCGATATGCGACCGGCCGGTGTTCAAATCCATCACGACGACGTTTTCCGGCCTCAAGCCGGCGACCGCTCCGACCATCGTCTGGCAGACCGCGTTGACGAGCATCTCGTCGAGCGGCTGCATCCCGGCCGGCTTGATGCTCACCGAGGCGGTGACGACGCGCTCCTTGCGCAGGCCCGGCTTGATCTCCTCGTCGAAGAGCACGGCCGCACGCTCGATGCCCTTGATCTGGCGGAAGACTTCCGCGAGGAATTTCTGCTTGTCGTTCTTGAGCCGTGCTTCGAACTTGGGGCGGTCTTCGAACGGGCTGCTGTTTTCCAGGGCGCCGTCGAGAATCTTGCTGAAATCGCGCGGCAGGGCGTTGTTCTTGGCCAGCGCCGCCACGTATGCCGCCTGCTTTCCGCGCGCCACGCGGATTCGCCCGCCGACAATCTCGAAGTCCGAGAGCCCCTCGGTCGAGAAAGCCGCCAGCATCGGCGTCAGCTCGTCGCTGGAAAACAGCCGGTTGTCGAGCAGGTAGACGTCGTCGCCGGAGCGGAACCCCGTGGTGAACAGGTAGCCCAGGCTGACCACGGTGACGATCAGCAACAGCGCCGTGGTGACCCGGCCCCCCGGCGTCATGCCGGCGAAGAGCTCTTTGATCTGGACGAAGTAACGATTGAGGAAGTCCATCCATGGAACCTCGTGCTGAACGGATGCGTTGCACGCCAGGCGGCGCGCCGCTTGTCTCCGCGGAGCGCGCCCGCCAACGCGCGATCATCACACCCGAATGCTCTGGACGTCGTTGTATGCCTGGACCATCTTGTTGCGAATCTGCATCATCAGTTTGAAGGCGATGTCGGCCTTCTGGACGGCGGTGAGGACCTCGGCCGGGCTGACGTCCTCGCCTGAAACAAGCTTCTCCACCGCCCGGTCGGCGTCTTGCTGCATCGAATTGACCTGGCGGATCGAGTCGAGGAGAAAGTCCTTGAACGAACCTTCGCCGCCCGCCGCCGCCGCTCCGCCGAGCCCCTGCGGCGGCTTTATCGGCGCCAGCCCCTGGAAACCATGGATCGGATTCATCAAGCAATGATCCTCAACGTCTGATTGGTCAAGTCTTTCGCGATCTCGATCGCGCCGAGGTTCGCCTCGTAGGCGCGAGCGGCCTCCATCGCGTCGGTAAACTCCGTCATCATGTTGACGTTCGGATACGCCACGTAGCCCTTCCACTTGCCGTCCTTGATCGCATCCGGATGGTGCGGCTCGTATCGGTACAAAGGCGCGACGTCGGCGATCTCGACCGAGGAAACGCGGACTCCGGCCGCACCGCCGCTGCCGACCGACTCGTCGGTTTGAAAAACGGCGAAGCGGGGCTGGTAGGGCGCCGGTTCGCCTTCCTCGTTGTGGGTGGTCGAAATGTTCGCCAGGTTGCCCGAAATGGCGTTCATCCGCACCCGCTGCGCGGCCAGGCCGCTTGTGCTGATGTCGAGGGCGGGAATCATCGTGGCGATCTCCTCACGTCCTAACCGTTGATCTGTTTGATCCGTGGTCTCCACAAGCCGTCTACAACCGTTCGCTGATCGCCGTCTGAAGCAGTCGCATCTGGCTGCTGAGAATCGACAGCGCCATGTTGTGCTGCATCTGGTTTTTCACCATTTCGGTCACTTGATATTCGATTCCCACGTTGTTCTGGTCGTGATGCAGGATCGTTTCCGGTTCCCTCGCCGTGATCGCCTTTCCGCTTTTTACCCCTCCGGCCAGCAACCCCGGCGACCCGGCCGCCCGCGGATCGTGCCGCCGGCGAATCATGTTCTGCAACTGCTCCTGGAAATCCGCGACCGGCAGGTCGCGAACCCGGTAGCCGGGCGTGTCGAGGTTGGCGATGTTGCCGGCCAGCACGGCGTGCCGCGCCTGGTGAAACTGGAGCGCCTCCTGGAGAATCGGGATCGTCGTTGAATCGAACAGGTTCGTATACATAGGCAACCACCGTGCCAATCGGTTTGAAACCCTGCCCCGAGGCCGGCCATGACCTCCGCCGGGTTTCTCCAAATTCACTGTTCACCACCAGTTAAAGCCGCTTTCGCGTTTTCGTTCGCCTGCCAAGCTTCGCATGGCGATCGCGCCTCCAATCGGCCGTTTCCGCGCTTCCGATAGGCAGAATCTGCCGATCTCCCGCCTCCACCTCTTGTCCAACCTCCCATCTCATGCCGCTCTGTTGAACGATTTCTCCCGCGGCGCGTAGCCATACTGGCGAAGCTTCGCACTCAGCGTCCGCACGCCGATGCCCAGCGCCTCGGCCGTCTTCGCGCGATGCCCCTGGTAACGTTCCAGCGTCGCCTCGATCAGTCTCCTCTCCATTTCCTGTAGGCTCAGTCCGACGGGCACGCCGCCGGCTGCCTCCGCCTCGTTTGCCGATGGATCGGCAAGCAACCAGCGCTTGAGATCATCGCTGGTCACCGCGCAGCCGTCTTGGAGAACGCTCGCCCGGGTGACGATATTCTCCAACTCGCGGACGTTGCCCGGCCAGGCGTAATGCATCAGCAGGTCCAGCGCGCCGGCGTCGAGTTGGGCCGGCGCGCGGCCAAGCCGCGCGGCGCACCGGGCCAGAAAATGATCGATCAGTTCGGGCAGGTCCTCGCGGCGCTCGCGAAGCGGCGGCACGGTGACCGGCACCACCGCCAGGCGGTAGTAGAGGTCTTCGCGGAAGCGGCCCTCGGCCACCTCCCTGTCCAGGCTCCGGTTGGTCGTCGCCAGCACCCGCACGTCGACCGAAATCGTCTGGCTCGAGCCGACGCGTTCGAACGACCGCTCCTGCAACACGCGCAGCAGCTTGGCCTGAAGCGTGGCGTGGATCTCGGTCACTTCGTCGAGCAGGATCGAACCGCCGTCGGCCAGTTCGAACCGGCCGACCCGCGACGTCTCCGCGCCGGTGAAGGCGCCCCGCTCGTGGCCGAACAGCTCGCTCTCCATCAATTGGGCGGAGAGCACCGGGCAGTTCAGGCTCACCAAGGGCTGAAGGGATCGGCTGCTCTCCGCGTGGATCGTCCGGGCGACGAGCTCCTTGCCGGTGCCGCTCTCGCCCTGGATGAGGACGGTTTCCGGCGTCGGGGCCACGCGGCCGATCTTCTCGCGCAGACTCTGCATCGCCGGGCTCGAACCGATCATCTCGGCCGCCTTCGAGCGGGCCTGCCCCGCGGCGGCCGGTTCGCTCACCAGGCGGCCGTGCCGGATGGCCTGGCCGACCAGCGTTTCAATCTGGTCGGCGCCGAACGGCTTCTCGATGTAGTCGAACGCGCCGTGGCGCATCGCCTCGACCGCCGAGGCGACCGAGGCGTGGGCCGTCACCATCACGACCTGCGCCCCGTAACGCCGCCGCTCGAGTTGGACGATCAGCTCCAAGCCGGTCATCCCCGGCATCTTCATGTCGGTGACAATGCAATCGAACGCCACGCCGGCGATCCGCTGGAGGGCCTCCGCCCCGCTCGAGCAGCAGCTCACTTCGTGGCCGGCGCACTCGAGGATGTCGGCGATCGATTCTCGGGCCTGCTGGTGGTCGTCGACCACCAGCACGCGCCCCCGGAGGCGATCCTTGTCCGTGCGGGTGCCTGCTGGCGTCATTGCTCTGCCTCGCTCGTCGGCTGGGGTATTTCCAAAGTAAACGCGGCGCCCCGCTCGGGGGCGTTGCTGACCGAGACCGACCCGCCGTGAACCTCGGCGATCCGGTCGACAATCGCCAGCCCAAGCCCCGTCCCGCCCTGCTTCGTCGTGAAAAAAGGATCGAACACCCGGCAGGACATCTCCTCGCTCAGGCCGGGCCCGCTGTCGGCGACGATCAGGCGAATCGCCCCGCCGGCGCTCCCCGCGATGAGCCGCAGCCGGCCGCCGGCCGGCATCGCGTCCATGGCATTGAACACCAGGTTGAGCAGCGCTCGCCGCAACATCTCCCGGTCGGCGGTGATCTCCAGTTCCGGGTCCGCTTCCAGGGTGGTCTCGATCGCTTGGGCGGACCATTGCGGCTTCAGCGAGTCGCGAATCTCCTCCAGCAGGCGGCGGACGCGGAACCGCTCCAACCGGGGATCGCGGTCGGAGGTGAAATGCAGCAGGTCGTGGACCGTCGCGTCCAGCGCGCGGAACCCCGACTCGATTTTTCCCAGAACGCCGAGGTTCTCGGCATCCCCCTGGATGCGCCGCCGCAACAGGCTCAGGTAAAGGGAAACGGGGACCAGGCTGTTGCGCACCTCGTGGGCTACGTGGGCCGCCATCTGTCCCAGGTCGGCAAGCCGGTTCTTCCTCGCCAATTCGCGGTTCTTCGCCTCCAGTTCGCGCGTCAGCCGCCGGACCTCGGCCTGGAGCGTTTCATGCGTCTGCTCCAGGCGCAGCGTGGCGGCGTGCCATGCCGCCAGCACGGTCTGTAAATCGGCGTCGTCGCCCGGCAGCGAGGGGCCGCGGCAGAGGGCGGAAGCGGTCTCAATCATCAGCGGTTCATCCCGGCTAGGGTCAGTATTCGGAAGTCAGATCGAGTTGTCGGATCGGCCCCGCGCCGCCCCGCGCGTAGGCGCCGCGAGCCTGGTCCGCCAGGTGCGCGTTTTGAAGCCGCTCGGCCGCTTCGTCGCGGCGAACCGTCAGCGCCGCTTCGCTCTCCCGTTCCTGTTGGACCGTCTCGTGAAGCAAGCGCTCGCACTCGTCGAGCAGTTCGGCGCAGGCGTCTCGCGCCTCGGCGCTGCGCCACTGGCGCGTGCCGGGGTCCTGCCCGCGAAACGGGTCCAGCCAGCGTTCGACGCGCTCCAGCGCGTCCAACAGCCGCTGCTTGGCGGCCAGTACGTCGAGCAGTTGCCCCATGCTGCCTTCGCAGACGAGCTGCAACTGCCGCTGCCCCATCTCGCGGAACCGGATGAGCAGGTCGCGCTTCTGGCGGACCAGGGCGGTCAGCTTGTCGGTCTCCAGTTCGATCATTTCGCTCTCATAAGGTCTTCAACCAGTCGAACATCGTCTCCCACTCCTGGGCGCTGGAATTGGTCGTGTGCAGGAATTCCGCCCGGTGTTTCAGGCGCTTGAGCACTTCCTGACCCTGCTGCAATGCCACGCGGGCCTCCTCCGGATCGTTCAGCCGCCGGTGGGCCCTGGCGATCTGAACATAGGCTTCCAGCGCTTCGGGCTCGTTCTGGTAGCGTGTTGCGGCCGCCGTGTAGGCGCGGTTCGCCTGCTCGTAGTCGCCCAGGTCGAACCACGCGGCGCCGAGCGCGAAGTAGCAATTGCGCAGCGTCTTCCGCTCGATGCTGCTGAGCGGCTGCTCCTCCTGCCGCTGGTTGAGCGCTTGGCGGATAAAACTGTAGCCTTCAATCGCCAAAGTCAGGCACTCGCCGACTCTGCGGAGGTTCGTCCTCCGCACGCTTTCCACGCGCTCCTCGCCGAGCTCCTTGCGCAACCGCTCGGCTTCGGCTCGATGGCATTCGGCAAGGAGGTAACGGGCGTTGATCGATTCCGGATCGTCGGGATAGCGGCGGATCGCCTCGGCCAGCCGCTCGGCCGCCTCCTGGTAGCGGCGCTGGCGGCAGAGCAGGTCTCCCAGCGCCAGCAGCGAGCCGCGCCATTCGATGCTGTCGGGCGTCAAGTGCCCATCGAGATTCGCGTTGAGCATCGCCTCGGCCTCCGGCATCTCGCCTTTTTCGGCGTGCGCCCGGCTGGCGATCAGCCGGGCACGGTAAGCCGAAGCGTCGCGGGGGTAGACTTCGATGCACTCGCGGAGCGATTTCAGGGCTTCGTCCGTCCTTCCCAAGTTCAACTGCGTCTCTCCCAACTCGACCAGCGCCTGGGGGTGCCGCTGGCGAGGCCCGCTGTTGAGAAACTCGCGAAGCGCCGCCGCCGCTCCGGCGTGGTCGCGGCCTTGGAGGCAACACTCCGCGCTCTGCCAAAGGTCCTCGGCATAGTGTTCCGTGGCGGTCCGCGCCTTGGCCAAGGCCGCATACCCCGCGCCTGCCCGGCGAAGATGCTCGCGCCCCGCGGCCTGCTGCGTAGCAAAGTCCTTTGCAGTTGCTTCCGCGGCGAGCATCTCCCGGCCCCACGCGGCGTGCGCCCTGGCGGCAAGCTCGATTGCGCCGGCCGGCGGGAGAATCGGGGCAAGCTTCTCGGCCATCAGCAGCGCCAGGTCGAACGACTTCCCTTCAAGCCAGTCTTCGTATGCCAAGAGCCCGCGTCGCCGCAGATCGGCGAGGGAAATCCACCGATTGCCGTAGCCTTCGCAATCGCCGGCGGCCAGTGCCCGGCCGTAAGCGGCAACCGCTTCCTTGTGCTGACCCAGGGTGCGGAGCAATTCAGCGCTTTCGAACTCGGCCGCCAGGGCTTCTTCCGACCCGGGATTGGCCCGCGCGGCGACGGCGAACTGCTCCAGCGCTTTTTTGAATTCGGCCTTTCGCAACAGGCAGACGCCGGCCAGGTACATCGCCTCCCGGCTGGCCTGGTTGCCCAGCGCGTCGCCGCGCTGGGCGGTGTCCAACAGCGCGATCGCTTCATCGTATTTCTTCAGGCCCGCCGCATGGCGGTCGGAATCCGGCTCGGCCCCGGCCAGCAAGCCGTCTGCCTCGGCCATCAAGACGCCGACGCGGATCACGAGCGCATCGGCCTGCTCCGGCGAATTTTCGGGAATTTGCCCGAGCGTTGCCAGCGCTTGCTGCGTCTCCTTCAGCCCAAGCAGAATCCTCGCCCGCTGCAACAGGCCCCTGCGGCGGTCGGCTGGCAGCATTGCCCGATCGGCCAGGTATTGCTCGTTCGCGGCAAGCGCTTCCGGGTAGTCGGGATCCGCGTCGCCAAGATGCGCTTCTCCCAGGAGCCAGAGAATTTCCAGCCGATGCCGCGGCGCCAACTCCAACGCCTCTCGCAAAATCTGCCAGCTGGCGGAAACCTGACCGCCCAGAAGCAGCGATCTGCCTAGCAGGAACAAGCCCTCGCCTCGCCGGTCGGGGGGAAGCCCCAGGTCGCGGGCCTCCTCCAGGTAGCGAGAGCTCAGCCGATACTGCGTCTTCTTGTCACGCGCGCCGGTCCGGTCCGCTTCGTGAGCCACGGCCGCGCCGATGACAAACTGCGGCCCCCCCAAGGAATCGGCGGGCAGCCTGCCCGCATAGACCAGTCTTTCACCCACTTGCCGCGCCTGGCTATAGAAGCCTGCATCGAGCGCCGCAAGCGCCTCTTCGAGCGTTGCCGGCTCTGCCTGGCTGGTCCAGAAAAACGCCGCAACCGAGAGAATCGCCCCCAGGCCAGCCAGAAAACCAACCCCAACCAACGCCGCCAGAAGCCGATTCTCGTTGGCCAGTCTGCCCAGTCGCTCCACATGCCGCAACACCCCGCGCCGCGGCTCATCGGCACCGGCGTCCAAGTCGCGAATCTCTTGGGCAGTGTCACTCATGTCCGTACTCGACTCGCCGATCCAAGGCCAAAGCGCGGCCATGACTCGGGCGCGACCGCGGCACGAGAGGTCGCGGCACACGCCACAGGACCCGCTCGATAACCGTTACGGCACCCGCCCCGCAGCTTTGGAGAATCTGGCAAGGATGGGAAAACAGCGAACACCGCGCGCACGAACGCGCAAGTTCGCCCGGGCCTCGATGGAACGAGGATAAGGTCGCAGCTTTTACTCAAAATATCGAGCCTGTGTCAATAGATGCCTCGCGGGCGCGAAAGCTTCTCGGGCGCCTGGCGGCAGCATCTCCCGGCAATTAATCGGATGTCGCGCAACGACCTTGGGGGGGACGGCTGGGAAGGCGGGTCCCTCCAACTGGCGACTTGTTGCCCACAGCCTGTTGCCTTTTGGCATCATCCGCGCGGTCCTGTTGCGTTTGCGAAACGCCTATCGGCGGATCGGCTGTTGCGTTTTGACGCCCCCCTGCCCTGCCCTGCTCCGGCAGCCGCAACACGCCGCCGCACGGCGTGTGCGAAGCCCTTGGCACGCAAGCCGCGGCAGTCTTGATTTCGAAGGGAATCTTCGTTCTGCCCGGCAGGACCATGCCATATTTGTAGTGTGATCCGAAGTCCATTCAGTTCGCCGTCCATGGCAGTCCAAGCCCACGCGGCTAACGGCAGTGGTCTGTGAGCCGTAACCTGTAACCCGCCACCTGCAAAAAGCGAGAGATACCCGGATGTCAGCATCCTGGAAGACGGTCGCTCTGGATGTCCACCGGCGCCTGACGACGCCGTGGCGGGCGTGGATGAGGCACTGGCTGCTCGGCCAGCGCCGGATGCCGATCATCCTGCTCTTCTATCATCGCGTGGCTGATCGGGAGCCCGTGCCGTGGTCGCTCACGAACCGGCAGTTCGCTGCCCACGTTGACTGGCTGGAGAAACACTTCGAGATGATCTCGCTCGAAGAGGCCCAGCGCCGGATCATCGCGGGCGAGAACTGCCGGCCGGCGGTCCATGTCACGTTCGACGACGGGTACGCCGAGAACTGCGACGCGGCGCTGCCCATGCTGATCGAGCGCGGAATTGCCTGCACCTATTTCGTAACGCTGGAAAACGTGCTCACCGGCCGGCCGTTCGCTCACGATGCCCAGGTTGGCAAACGCTTCCCCGTCAACACGATCGGCCAGCTTCGCCAGCTCTCGGCCCGCGGCGTCGAGATCGGGGCGCACACGCGGACCCACCCGGACCTCGGCCAGATCGCCGAGCCGCGGCGTTTGATCGACGAGGTGGTGACCGCTCGTCGCGAGCTCGAGGACAATCTCGCCGCGCCGGTCCGCTATTTTGCCTTTCCCTTCGGCATGCCGCGGAATCTGAACGGCGCGGTCGTCCGGCTGGCCAGGGCCGCGGGTCTGAAGGCGGTCTGTAGTGCTTACGGGGGCTACAACTTCCCGGGCGGGGATGGCTTTCACCTCCAACGCTGCCATGGCGACCCGGAGCTGCCTCGATTGAAGAACGCGTTGACGCTGGATCCTCGCCAGGTGGCCCGGCGGCCCGTCAAGGCAGCATCCCCGCCAAGCCTCGAGGAAAAGATGTTCGAACTTCTCAGCCAGGAGACGGGTCCGCTCGCCGAGGCTGATTCCCAACCGGAGGAGACCGACGATGCTCTGGCGACGCTTTCGCCGATTGAGACTCCCTGAGGACCGGGGCCCGTTGCGGGTGATGTTCGTTCACACGGAGGTGGTGATCGGGGGGGCGGAAACCCTTCTGGTGGAAATTATTCGCAGGATGGATCGCCAGCGGTTCCAGCCCGAACTCTGCTGCCTGAAACGGCTGGCGGCCCTCGGTGAGGTGCTCGCCGGCGAGGTGCCGACGTTCGTGGGACTGCTCAAGAACAAGTACGACCTGCGGGTGCTCGGGCGGCTCACCCGGCTGCTGCGGCGGCGGCGGATCGACGCGGTGGTCACCGTGGGCACGGGCGGCGATCGGATGTTCTGGGGGCGCTTGGCGGCATGGCGCGCCCGCACGCCGGTGATCGTCTCGGCACTGCACGCCACCGGCTACCCGATGCGGGTCGAGCGCCTCAACCGGTTGCTGGCGCCGCTTTCCGACGGGTTCATCGGCTGCGCCCGATCGCACGCCGAGTTTCTCGTCGATGGGGAAGGCTGCCCCGCGGACAGGGTCTTCACGATTCCCAATGGCGTCGACGTCGACCGCTTCCATCCGCGCGACAAGGCGGCGATGCGCGCCCGGCTGGGGATTGCCGCCGATCTGCCGGTAATCGGAATCGTGGCGGCGCTGCGCCCCGAAAAGCAGCACCTCCTTCTGCTCGACGCCATGTCGGAGGTCGTTCGCCGATCGCCGAAGTCCCTCTTGTTGATCGTCGGCGATGGCGTCGAGCGCGGGGCGATCGAGGAAAAGACCCGCCGCTTGGGACTCGGCGACCATGTGAGAATGTTGGGGATGCGCTGCGATATTCCCGAACTGCTCGGCGCGATGGATGTCAAGGTTCTCTCGTCCCATATGGAGGCCAATCCCGCCTCCACGCTCGAGGCGTCGGCTTGCGGCCTGCCGGTCGTGGCGCCGCGAGTCGGCTCCCTGGCCGAGACGGTGCTCGACGGGCGGACCGGGCTGCTCTGCGAGCCGGACAACCCCGCCGCCCTGGCCGCCGCCCTCCTCCAGATGCTCTCCGACCCCGGCAAGGCCCAGGCGATGGGCGCGGCCGGGCGAGAACTGGTCTGCAAACACTACACCGTGGAAGTCATGGTCCGCGGTTACGAAGGGTTGATCGACGGAATCTATCGAGCGGCTTGCCGAGGCGAGCGGCTGACGCCCGAGGCGTTCGACCGCTGGATGAACCATGTGGGCCAGCCAACGAGCGGCGATATTCAGAGGATCAGCGCCGGCGAACCGGCCCCGTAGGGTGGTGCAGAGCGGACCAACCCGGGGCGGTTGGCAGGGCTACAGCGGTTTGTGGGGACCGAAGATGTCCGCGCGGCCGCTGGCACAGCGCCGCCCCACCAACTGCCCACCACAAGACGCCGCGACGGGCCTGGAGACCCGTCCTACGCGAGCGCCGCTTCATGGTGGGCCGGCGCTCGGTTTTCGTTGCTGCCGACGTTTCCTCCGGTGGTGCGCTTCGCGGCAATCCGGACCGCCGAGGAATGGTCCGCTCTGGACCACCCTACACGCCCTGCAAACGGCCGCTACTGTAAACCGAGCTTCTTCAAATACGGCTCGGTTCGATCGGAGAAGTCGAGATCGCCCGGTTTGTAGGCGAATTGGCCGGCATGGATCGGCTCGTTGAACCGCACCTTGGAGAAGTTGATCCGGATTGCCGGGCGGTCGTTTGGTTTGGCCTTGACCGTGGCAGTCGAGCCAGGAAGCCGGTAGAAGACGATCGAGTAGGGAAACAGGTCGTCTTTGCCCAGGAAAAGGATCACGCAATTGGGCAAGTGTTGCGGAAGCTGCTCGAGCTGCACCCCCCTTTGACTCTCGGCATTGTCTTGATCATCCTGGAGGGCCTTGGCGAGCACGTTCGGATGCCATCGCCCTTCCAGCTTCCAGGCGGGAAATTGAGGCTGGAGCAGAACGCTCTCCGGCGCTTCAAAGGCGAACGCCCGGTCGAACGAGTGGAGCAGCCCGGGCAATCCCCCCAAACCCGGCCATTGGTCCATGGCTCGCAGCCGGGCTGTAGTCCCCGCCTCCTCGATCTTCTGCTGAAGTTGTGCCAGGTCGAGGCGTGACAGCGTTTCGGCTCCCTGGAGCTTGCGATAGTTCCAAAGGAAGCGGCCGTCGCAGACTTCCAGCAGACTGCTCGGCTGCTCGTCCACCTTGGTTTGGACATTCAATTCCAGCCGGTATTGCAGCCCCTGGTTCGATCGCTGCTCAAAGTAGCTGCCCGAACCGATCACTTCTTGCCCAAAAAGACGCACGGATTGGGTGACGTGCGCCGAGACGGCGAAGTAGCGCTGAAGAATCTCCCTGGCACGGCGGACCAGAATCTGGCCTTCGGGCTCAGCCGCCGGTTCTTTCCTGACTGCGGTGTTTTTTTCTGCTTCAAGTCCCTCGTTTGCCGCAAAATCGTTTCCAAACGCGGAAATTGGCAAAACCAGGAGGCATGCGCAAAGCTTTGCGATCATTACCTTCGTGCGCATCGTCCGGGTCCTGACGGATTTTCCAAAGATT
>JAMOAF010000245.1 GCA_023621895.1 Planctomycetota bacterium | reverse complement strand
GAGTCCAAAACCGAAAAGCCGAAGCTGAGCCGGGAGGAAATCGAAAAGAAGCGAGAAGAGATCCAGAAGGAGAACGATCGCAAGAAGGAAGAGTACGAAAAGAAGGTCAAGGACGCGGAGAAGAAGGTCGCCGATTTGAACGCTCGCTTTGCCGAGTGGTATTACGTGATCGATGACGCGGAGTATCAGAAGATTCACCTCAGCCGGGACAAGATCGTCAAGGCGAAGGAGGAGAAGAAGCCGGAGGAGAAGGCTTCAGACGCATCGGCCGCCAAGCCGCCGGCCGCGCCCGATACCCTCGGCGATTTTCAGAATCTCAAAATGGACGCACCGCGCCCGTAGGGTGGTCGTGGGGTGCGCAGAAACCGGAGGCCGGACTGGTTGCCAGTCTTGTTCCAGAAGCGTGATTGTTCTCTGCTTACGCCTTTCGGCGTGAAGAAGGCCCTGCTCCAAACATCCGTCCCGACGCTACAGCCAGCGGTGTTCTCTGGTCAAGAACGCCGGAACAAAACCAGGAAATACAACTGATTGCTGATCGTTGGACTTTTTACCACCCCAGACCCGCCGCAGCGGGCGCGACGGGCCAGGAGACCCGTCCCACGAACCGTAGCCACATTGCGGTGGGCCGCCGCTACCGGTCTGGTCTGATCGACTCGTTCGCCTCCGGCAACGCGATTGGCCCGTGTTGGATCAAACGGCACTGGCCCGCTCTGGACCACCCTACGGGCGGAAATAGACGGGCTGGCTGATGCGGGTGCCGGGGGCGATCCGGCCGCGGAGCTGCTCGGCGTCCAGGGCGAACAGAGGGCTGATCTCCACCGGCGCGCCGCCGGCCAATTCCGCGCCGGCGCGGCGCAGCCAGTCGGCGTGCAAGGCGACCATCTGCGCTCGGACTGACTCCGGCGTATCGCTGGCCGCGCCCGGTGCATTCTTCAGCGGGGCAAAATGTGTTTTCGGGTCCACTTCGACCACCAGGGCATTTTTGGCCGCGGGGAGCAAGTCGAAGATGAAGCGCTCAAACTTGTAGGCGTTCGCCTTTTCTGGCTGGTGCGTGCGGCCCTGTTCATCGATGAACGGGACTCGCTTGTGGGCGACATGAAACGGCAGGGCGTCGGCCCTGCCGCTCATCCGCAGGAGGAAGGCAAGGTCGAACACGTGGACGGCGATGCTCCCGGCCCAGATTTGCAGCGATCCGTCTGCGCGCCTCCGCTCGGCGACCGAGTCGGGCAGGTCGCTGTATTCGATCACGCGCAGCCGCCCATCCACTTCGACTACGTTCCCCACGCGATCCTTCGGGTCTTGCTTGGCAACCACCTGGCTGGTCAACTCGGACCCGGCGAGCAGATGGTAGCCGAGAAACTCGGGGGAGCAGACGTCGACCAGCGGATTGTCGACCTGGAAGTAGAACACCTGTTCGATGCCTCGCTCGGCCATCTCCGCCAGCGCCCCGCCAGCCTGGAGGGCCGCCAGCGCGCCGCCGTGTCCATCGGGACTCAGGGCGATCTGACCGCGATCGGCCAGCAGTATCTTGCCGGTCTGGTCGTCGATGGCGGGCATCGTACCCTGGCAAAAAATCCGGAAGTCGGTTTCGGGCAGGCCGAAGTTCTCGTTCTCCGCGAAGAATTTGCGCGTCTCCAGGTCGGTTGCCGGGCTGACCATTATATAGAGGGGAACCGGGGCCCCATAGCGCCGAGCCGCCGCCACCACCTTCTCGACATGAATCTGGAAGATCGAGCACTTCGACACCGGCCCGATGGGAAACATGCCCTTGGGATGTTCGAAGCCCAGCCGCGTTCCCTGGCCGCCGGCAACCAGGAGGACCGCCACGCGGCCACCGGTCAGCGCGTCAGCGCCGCGGCCGATAGCCGACTCCGGGGAGAACCGGTTTTTCTGATCGCCCAGGCGCATGGCGGCGGGCTCGCCCGCCCGATCCACCAGTTCAACAACTTCGCTGGCCTTATCGCGATCGGCAAAAAGATGGGCAATTCGGGGGAAGTCTATTCGCTCGATCTGGTCGGCCAGAGCGCTGCGCTGCGTCTCCGAGAGTTCATTCCAGAACCGAACCAGGTGCTCCTGGCCGTGTACCTTAAGTTTCTCGAACAGTTGATCTCTCCTCATCTGACTGACGTTCTCAAGCTCCATCGGCTGCTCCTCGTTCCCAAGCTCCCACGCATCGCCTCGTTCCCACTCGCCCCCTCGTTGCCAGGGGAAGGGCCTGTCGACCGGGCGGCCTGCTCAATCCATCCTATGCCATATCCATTTGCAGGGGGAGCCGTCCCAATCCATTGCCGGCGGCGGTACAATAAATCGAGTGGATGAGCGAAAGCTTAAGGAGGGACAGTGCAAAGACTTGCACCGCTTTGCGGTGATTTGTGATCCCGAAGGCCAGGTGGTGCCGTTGCTCCCCGTGAGGGCTGGCTTGATTGACCGATTGTGGGCCATTCGATAAAGTGCGAAGATAGTATGGATTGTGTTCCTCTCCAGGTCCCCCCGGCAAATCGGGGGGCGACGGGTGGGATTTTGGTTGTTCGTCGGCTTTGGTCGTTGATCTTTGGGAGACGGCAGCGTCTCCTCGCGCCTGCCTCGGTGGTTGACTACTGCCAGGCTGTGGATTTCAACGCCGATCCGGCTTCGTTCTCATAGGAATTCTCCGCCACCAGCCATGGAATTGCTCGAACGCGTTTTTGACAAGTTTGCGGACGGCATGGATGCGTTCGCCCGAGGGGTGGAGCGCGCCGTGACGGGGGTTTTCGGCTCGTCGAACGCCCGCTACATTCGCAAGCTCCAGCCGACCATCGACGCGATCAACGCGAGAGAGGCCTATTTTCAGGAATTGACCGACGCGGAGCTTCGCGGCCAGACGGACAAGTTTCGCAAGCGATTGGCGGCGGGCGAGACCCTCGACGATCTGCTCGTCGACGTCTTTGCGGTTTGCCGCGAGGCCGGCCGCCGCGTGCTGGGGCTGCGGCATTACGACGTCCAGCTGATCGGCGGCATGGTGCTCCACAGCGGGGCGATCGCGGAGATGGTGACCGGCGAAGGGAAGACGCTCGTCGCCACGCTGCCGGCCTATCTCAACGCCCTGGAGGGCAAAGGGGTCCACGTCGTCACGGTCAACGACTACCTGGCGCGGCGCGACATGGAGTGGATGGGGCCCTTGTACATGTCGTTGGGGCTCACGGTCGGCGCGATCCAGAGCAACATGCCCAACGACCTGCGGCAGAAGGCCTACGCCTGCAACATCACGTACGGAACGAACAACGAGTACGGCTTTGACTACCTCCGCGACAATATGCGCCCGGCCGCCTGGGGCGACTCGCGGTACCCGCTGCACTTGCAGCAGGTGCAGGGTCCCTTGCACTATGCGATCATCGACGAGGTGGACAACATCCTCATCGACGAGGCGCGCACGCCGTTGATCATCTCCGGTCCCGCGCGCGACGACGTGAACCGCTACCGGATGGCCGACCGGATCGCCCGGCAGCTCCGGCGCGACGCGCACTTCGAGGTCAATGAGAAGGAGCATTCCGCCCACCTGACCGACGACGGCGTCCGCAAGGCCGAGGAATTGGCCGGGGTTGAGAGTTTTTACACGGCGGGCAATATGGAGTGGCCCCATCTGATCGACAACGCCCTGAAGGCGCACCACCTCTACAAGCGCGACGTGAACTACGTCGTCCAGGGGGAAGAGGTGGTGATCGTCGACGAATTCACCGGCCGCCTGATGCCGGGGCGAAACTGGAGCGATGGTTTGCACCAGGCGGTCGAGGCCAAGGAAGGGGTGCGGGTCAAGGAAGAGAACCAGACGCTGGCCACGATCACGCTCCAGAACTTCTTCAAGCTCTACGACAAGATCGCCGGGATGACGGGCACCGCCATGACCGAGGCGGCGGAATTCTGGAAGATCTACAAGCTCGATGTGATCTCGATTCCCACCAACCGTCCCCTGCGGCGGCTGAACCACCCCGACTTGATCTACCGCTCGGAGGAGGAGAAGTACGAGGCGATCGTCGAGGAGATCGAGCGGATGCACAAGTGGGACACGATTGTCAAGCGCGGCGGTGAAATGATCGTCGGCACGATCGCCCGCGAGAACGAGGACTCCGTCGAAATCGAACTTTCGCGATCAGGGCGCCGCGAGGCGATCGCCCGCTCGGCGATCCGCGAGCTCCAGCGAAAGGGCCGCCCGATCCTCGTCGGCACGGTGTCGATTGAAAGGAGCGAACTGATTTCCGGGATGCTTGATCGCAAGGGGATCAAGCACCAGGTCTTGAACGCCAAGCATCACCAGCGGGAAGCGGAGATCGTGGCCCAGGCGGGCCGCCGCGGCGCGGTGACGATCGCCACGAACATGGCCGGCCGCGGAACCGACATCGTCCTCGGCGGAAACCCCGAGGCCTTGGCCTGGGCGCTCCTTCAAGAGAAGTATCCCACCCGGCTCGACGTCCCCCAGAGCGAATGGGACGCGCTGGTCGCCGAGATCGAGCAGCGGGAGCAAATGAAGGAAGAGGGGCGCGACGTGGTCGCCAAGGGCGGGCTGCACATCGTCGGCTCCGAGCGGCACGAAGCGCGGCGGATCGACCTCCAGTTGCGCGGCCGCTGCGGCCGCCAGGGCGACCCCGGCAGCAGCCGCTTCTTCCTCTCGCTGGAAGACGACTTGATGCGGATCTTCGCCGGCGAGTGGGTGAAGAAGATTCTTACCGGCCTGGGGATGGAACGCGGGCAGGCGATCGAAAGCCGGATGGTTTCGCGGCGCATCGAGGGTGCGCAGAAGAAGGTGGAAGAGCGGAATTTCGAGATTCGGAAAAACCTGCTCGAATACGACGAAGTCATGGACGAGCAGCGGAAGCGCGTCTACGGCTACCGCCAGCAGATTCTCAACGGCGTGCCGTGCCGCAAGCTGATCTTCGAGATGATCGACCGCCAGATCAACAACCACCTGGCCGAGTTCCTGGCGAAGGATTACGGCGCCGAGACCTTCGCAATCTGGGCCGGCAAGATGCTCTCGACGGAACTCGAGGCGCGCGACTATCGCGACATGGACATCTCCCTGGCCGAACAGTACGCCAAAGACCAGGCCGAGAGGATGGCGGAAGGCCAGGTGCTCGAGGCGATTGAAGAGAACCTGCCCGAAGAGGCCGACACGCGCGAGTGGAACTGGGAGGCTTTGGCCAAGATGGCCAACATGCGCTGGCAGTTGGGCGTCAATACGGCCGCGCTGAAGAAGATCGGGCGAGAGGGGCTGGCGGAGTTCCTGATTGAGAAGGCCCGCGCGGCGATTCATCGCATCGACCTGAGCGAGGGCGCCAGGTTCCTGGCCCACGATTTCGGGTTACAGACGGCTTGCGCCTGGGTCCGCCACAAGTTCGGCTTCGACCTCGACATGGAGGAAATCGAAGGCGCCGAATCGAGCCAGATCGCCCAGTTGATACGCCAGCGGGCGGAGGCGGCCTACCGCGATAAGGAAGTCGAATTTCCCGTCATGGCGGGCCTTTATCACTTCACCCTCCGCGACGGATCGGGGCACAAGCGCTACGACCGGGAGAAACTCGCCGTCTGGGCGAAAGACCGGTTCGGCGCCGAACTGTCAACGGACGATCTCCGCAACAAGCAGCGCCACGAGATCCAGGCCGTCCTCGTCGAGCAGAGCCGGCTCTACGCCGAACGGGCGAGGCAAATGGTCGAGGAGGCCCAGCGCCGCGTCGCCGAGCTGTACGGGCAGCACAGCTCCCCCGACGCCCTGCCGGACAACGCCCGCTCCAACGGCCAACTCCGCTCGCTGGCGGCCTGGATGAAAAAGGAGCTCGATTGCGAGTGGTCCGAGGAAGAGATGGGCGCCCTGCGGCGGAAAGATTTCGAAAGCCGCCTGTCCGAGCTGCTCGACGACCGCTTCCGCCCCGAAATGCGAAAAATGGAGCGCGCGCTTGTGCTCCAGTTGCTCGATTCGGGCTGGAAAGAGCACCTCCTGGTGATGGACCACCTGCGTTCAAGCGTGGGGCTGCGAGGCTACGCGCAAGTCGACCCGAAGGTGGAATACAAGCGCGAAGGCATGCGGTTGTTCGAGAACATGTGGAACGCCGTCGGCGAGCGCGTGACCGATCTGATCTTCCGCATGGAGCAGCTCGACGAAGGCTTTGTCAGCTCGACGTGGACGGAGACCGCGGCGATTCACGAAGACTCCTCCGGGGCGGCCACCGAGATCGCCAAGCAACAGCAGCAGGCCATCGAGGGGACCCAGGTAGATCACAAGCACGAGCCGATCCGCAACCGCCAGCCGCGCGTGAGGCGCAACGAACTGTGCCCGTGCGGAAGCGGGAAGAAATACAAATCGTGTTGCTTGCGGAAAGCCTGATGCCGGTGGGGCGGCGCTGCCGTGCTGGCCGCGCGGGATTACTTGGCTCCGCGAGACAGCCG
>JAMOAF010000634.1 GCA_023621895.1 Planctomycetota bacterium | reverse complement strand
GTGCAATCAGCGGCCACGCCGGCGCGGCCACGGCGGGAGCGGCGGCCCACCGGGATGCGGCGTGCAGGTGGTGCTTCCGGTGGGCCGCCGCTACCGGTTGGGCTTGGTCAACCGCTTCGGCTCCGGCGAGGTTTTCGGCCCGTTGCGCGGGTTGGCTATGGCCCGCTCTGGACCACCCTACGGGTCGTAACCGAGGTTGGACGCCAGATGCCGCTCGACCTCCTGGGGCTTCATTCCTTTGCGCCGGGCGTAGTCCTCGACCTGGTCCCGCGTGATTCGATCGACGGAGAAATAGCGGGCCTCGGGGTGGGCGAAGTACAGCCCGCAGATCGATGCCGCCGGGTCCATCGCCAGGGTCTCGGTCAGGCGGATGCCGGTGTTGGATGAAACCTGGAGCAGATCGAAGAGGATCGGTTTCTCGGTGTGGTCCGGCTGGGAGGGATAGCCCGGCGCGGGCCGGATGCCGCGGTAGCGCTCGCCGATCAAATCTTCGTTGGTGAGCTGTTCCTCGCGGCCGTAGCCCCAATCGTCTCTGGCGGTCTTGTGGAGCCGCTCGGCGAAGGCCTCGGCGAGCCGATCGGCCAGCGCCTTGACCATGATCGCGCTGTAGTCGTCGTGCTGGGCTTCAAAGCCGCGGGCGAGTTCGACCGCGCCGATCCCGGCCGTCAGGGCGAAGGCGCCGAGGTAGTCGGCGCGCCCCGAATCGAGCGGCGCGATGTAGTCGGCCAACGAGCGGAAGGCGGTTTGCCCCTGCCGCTGCCACTGCTGGCGGAGCATGTGAAACCGGGCGATCTCTTCGCGCCGCTGGGCGTTGGCGTAGACGAGCACGTCGTCGCCGGCCGATGCGGCGGGCCAGAACCCGTAAACGGCGTTGGCCGTCAGGAGCTTCTCCCTGACGATTCTCGCAAGCAATTCTCGGGCATCGTCGAATAGCCGCCGCGCCTCGGGGCCGCACTTCGGATCGTCAAGGATTTTGGGGTACTTGCCGCGAAGCTCCCATGCCATGAAGAACGGGGACCAATCGATGAAGGGGACCAACTCCTCCAAGGGGAAGCTCCTCAGCACGCGCGGCCCGAAGAAGGCCGGGGTGTCGATTCTCACGTTCCCCCAGTCCGTTGCGAACCGCCGCGCCAGGGCCTCCTGGTAGGCAGCGAGGCCCCCTTGCCGCCGGCGGTGGAACGATTCGACGAGGCGCTGCTGCTCGGCCTGGTTCTCGCGGATCAGCTCGCCGCGCCGCTGGGGATGGGTCAGCCGGTCGACGACGCCGACGCTCTTCGATGCATCGGCCACGTGGACGGTCGGTTGCCGGTACTCCGGGGCGATCTTGACCGCCGTGTGCTTGGCGCTGGTGGTCGCGCCGCCGATCAGCAGCGGGACCGTCATGCCCCGCCGCTGCATCTCGCGGGCGACGTGGGCCATTTCTTCGAGGCTTGGCGTGATCAGGCCGCTCAAGCCGACCAGGTCGGCGCCCCGCTCGGCGGCCGTGTCGAGGATCTTGTCGCAGGGGACCATCACGCCCAGGTCGATGATCTCGTAGTTGTTGCAGCCCAGAACGACGCCGACGATGTTCTTTCCGATGTCGTGAACGTCGCCCTTGACGGTGGCCATGACGATCGTGCCCCGGGTCCGCCGCGCGGCGCCGGCGGGCGTCTTCTCCTGTTCCATGAAGGGCATCAGGTAGGCAACGGCCTTTTTCATCACCCGGGCGCTCTTGACCACCTGGGGCAGGAACATCTTCCCTTCGCCGAACAGGTTGCCGACAACGCGCATCCCGTCCATCAGCGGCCCCTCGATGATCGCCAGGCACGAGGGATACTGCCGCCGCGCTTCTTCAACGTCCGCTTCGACGTAATCGACGATCCCCTTGACCAGGGCGTGGCCGAGGCGTTTCTCCACGGGCTCGCCGCGCCAGGCCTGCTCGGCCGCCTGCTCGCGGCGCCCGTCGCCCTTGATCGACTCCGCCATCTCGACGAGCCGCTCCGTGGCGTCCGGGCGGCGATCGAAAAGCACGTCCTCGACGCGCTCGAGCAGTTCGGGCGGAATCTCTTCATAGACGTCCAACTGGCCGGCATTGACGATCGCCATGTCGAGCCCGGCGCGGATCGCGTGGTAGAGGAACGCCGCGTGCATCGCGCGGCGGACCGGCTCGTTGCCGCGGAAAGCGAACGAGATGTTGCTTACGCCGCCGGAGAGGCGGACGCCGGGAAACAACTGCTTGATCTGCCGCACCGCTTCGATGAAGTTCACCGCGTAGCGGTTGTGTTCGGCGATGCCGGTGGCGACGGCGAGGATGTTGGGGTCGAAGATGATGTCCTCGGGCGGCATGCCCACCCTTTCGGTCAGCAGGTGGTAGGCGCGCCGGGCGATGCGGATCTTGTGCTCGACGGTCACGGCCTGACCCTCTTCGTCGAAGAGCATCACCACGCAGGCCGCCCCGAAGCGGCGGAGCAGCCGGGCGTGGCGGAGAAACTCCTCCTCGCCCTCCTTGAGGCTGATCGAATTGGCGATCGGCTTGCCTTGCACGCACCTCAGCCCGGCCTCGAGCACGGACCATCTCGAGCTGTCGATCATCACCGGGACACGAGCGATGTCCGGTTCGGCCGCGACGAGGTTGAGAAACCGCGTCATCGCCGCTTCCCCGTCGATCAGCCCGTCGTCCAGATTGACGTCGATGATGTTAGCCCCGCCTTCCACCTGTTGCCGGGCGATGGACACCGCCTCGGCGTAGTTCTCCTCGCGGATCAGCCGGGCGAACTTCCGCGATCCCGAAACGTTCGTCCGCTCGCCGATCATCGTGAAGTTGCTCTCCGGCGTGAGGACCAGCGGCTCCAGGCCGCTGTAGCGCGCCTCGGGCGGCAGGTGGGGAGCCTTGCGCGGCGGGTGCGCCGACACGGCCCGGGCGATCGCCCGGATGTGTTCCGGCGTGGTGCCGCAGCAGCCCCCGACGAGGTTCAGCCAGCCGGACGCGGCGAACTGGCCAAGCACGGCCGCCATTTGCTCCGGGGTTTCCTCGTATTGGCCAAATTCGTTGGGCAGGCCGGCGTTCGGGTAGCAGCCCGTGCGGGTTGAGCAGATCGCCGCCAGTTCCTCCACGTGGGGGCGCATCAACTCCGGGCCCAGCGCGCAGTTGATCGCCACGGCGAACAGGCCCGCGTGGCCGATCGACGTGCAGAAGGCCGCCAGGGTCTGGCCCGACAGGGTCCGGCCGCTTCGATCGGTGATCGTCACGGAAGCGATCACCGGCACGCGCCGCCCGAGCCGCTCGAAGCATTCTTCGACGGCAAACAGGCAAGCCTTCAGATTGAGCGTATCGAACGTGGTCTCCGGCAGGAGCAGGTCGACGCCGCCAGAGAGCAGGGCGTCGATCTGCTCGGCATAGGCGGCCACCAGGTCGGCGAACGTGACGGCCCGATAGCCCGGATCGTTCACATCGGGTGAGAGCGAGGCCGTCCGATTGGTCGGGCCGATCGAGCCGGCGACAAACCGCGGCCGGCCGTCGCTTCGTCGGGCGGCGATCGCCTGGCGCGCGCACGCGACCGCGGCCAGGTTGATTTGGCGGACACTTTCCGACAGACCGTAGTCGGCCAGGGAGACGCGATTCGCGTTGAACGTGTTGGTCGACAGAATCTCGGCCCCGGCGTCGAGAAACGCCTGGTGAATCTCCTGGATGGCTGCCGGTTGCGTCCAGGACAAGAGGTCGTTGCACCCCAGCAGTGCGGACGGGTGCGATTGGAAGGGCTGACCGCGGAACTCGGCCTCGGAGAATCCGAGTTGCTGGATCATCGTGCCCATCGCCCCGTCGAGGATCAGGATTTTCTCACGTGCAAGGCGCTCAAGCTCGCCGGCGGAACGGGGGAACTGGGCGCGGGCATCGGCGGGCGACACATTGTCCATCTGGCGCAAATCCTTCCTGCAAAATGGTTTGCAAATATCTTCGAATGCCATCAAGGGAGGCACTCGGCATTCCAGCCTCGTGGAGCGGAGGATGATGACTACCAATTCTAGAGGGGGCGTCTAGATGGCGCGAGGGGGCGGGACCAGGTTTTCCACCAGTTTCTTGGGCAAGATCGCAACGCGTGGACCGAACAACCCACGGAACGCTCCCTGACTGCGGCCCGCCGGCAGAGGTCCGCGAATTGGTTGTGTTTGACAGTTTGGGGTGGGATAATAGGCAAGTGGGCGCGTATCCATGATACGCGTGGGGCGGATGGTTCTCGGTGCGGGTCGCGCGGCGTACCCAGACGGCTGCCGGTTGAGAGCCGGCGGTCGAGAGCTTGTGTTCGCCAGCAGCGTGTATCACCGCGTTTTGCAGGGGCATCGTGGAAAAGATGAAATGACGGGGGTTGCCTCAATGTTCATCAGACCGCGCTGGATGGTGCTGGCCGCCGGTGTTGCCCTCGCGGTGTGTTGGGGGAGGCTTCGAGCTCAAGAGGTGGCGGCCTCGCCGGATGGCCCGAAGGTAATCGTATCAGGCAGCGGCGGTGCGGCGCCTACGATTTCGGTGGAAGGCGTCCAGGTGACGCCGTCGTCCGGGCCGGCGCCGGCCGTCCCCGGCGGGCCGAGCGGCATCCAGCCGAAACCACCCGAGTCGGGTGAGATGAAAAAACCGGAGGACGGCAGGCCGCCGGGCGCGGGCAGACCGCCGGCGGAGAAAGGGCCGGGCGGTGAAAAGAAGCCGGGAGAATCGGCCGAAAAGAAGGACGGCGCCAAGGGCGAGACACCCGCGGAAGGCTCGACGAAGCGGCCGGCGGAGCCTCCCAAGCCGCCCGATCCGAAGGAACTGGAGGCACGGCCCGACGAAGAGGGGCGCGTCCGCTTCAATTTCACGGGTCAGCCGTGGCCCGGAGTGCTCCAGTGGCTGGCGGACATCTCCGGAATGAGCCTCGACTGGCAGGAGCTGCCCGACGGGTATTTGAACCTCACCACGCAGCGGAGCTACACGCTCGAAGAGGCCCGCGATCTGATCAACCGCCACCTGCTCGCCCGCGGCTACACGATGCTCTTCCAGGGCGAGGTGATTTCGGTTGTCAAGATCGACAAGATCAATCCGGGTATGGTGCCGCGCGTTGAGCCCGGCGAGCTGGCCACCCGGCTGCCCCACGAGTTCGTCAAGGTCTCGTTTACGCTCGACTGGCTGCTGGCCTCCGAGGCGGTCGAGGAGCTGAAGCCGATGCTCAGCCCCAACGGCAAGCTCACCGCCCTGGAGGCGACAAACCGGCTGGAGGCGATGGACGCCGTCATGAATCTTCAGCAGGTCTACGCCGTGCTCAAGGAGGAGCAGTCGGACAGCGGCCAGGAGCGCCTCGTCCGCGAGTTCGCGCTGAAGAACACCAGGGCCAAGGAGGTGGTCGAGCAGTTGAACACGCTCTTGGGGATCAAGGCCGCCTCGGCCCCCCCCGTGCCGATCAATCCGCAGCAAATGGAGCAGATGCAACGCGAGGCGGCGATGCGGGCGCAGCAGGCCAAGGAGGGGGGGAAGCCCGCGGCCAATGCGAAGCCGAAGGCCGAAGTCTTTCTCGTGGCCAACGACCGGAAGAACAGCGTCGTGGCGAACGCTCCGCCCGACAAAATGGCCACGATCGCCCAAGCGATCGAAATCCTCGACATGCCGGCGCGGCCGGAAAACCCGATCATCGAGAACATCAACCGCATCCAGGTCTACCGGCTGGAGAACATCGACCCCGAGGCGGTGGTCAAATCGCTCAAGGAGATGGGCAGCCTCGACCACCGGACCTACCTGGAGGTCGACAAGGAGAACCGCGCGATCGTCGCGTCGGCAAGCCTCGTGGACCACGTCACGATCCGCACGCTCATCGACCGGCTCGACCAAGGCAGCCGCCACTCCGTGATCATGCCCCTGGAGAACCTCCGCGCGGAGGTCGTGGTCAAGCAGATCAGCCAGTTCATGGGCGGCGCCGAGGATTCGGCGCAACCCAGCCCCGAACGGCGAGGCGACGGTGATTTTTTCAACCCGTTTTCTCCCTTCGGCCGTTCCTTCTCTCGCCCGCGGGGCTCGCAGTCGGCGAGTTACGAGGACAAGTTCCGCATCAGCGCCGACGTGAAGAACAACGCCCTGGTGCTCTGGTGCAACGAGTTCGAGTTGAAAAGAGTCGAGGATTTCCTCAAGCAACTGGAGTTGATGCCCAAGTCGGACGGCAAGCTGTTCGAAGTCAGGGTCTACCGGCTCAACACGCTCGATCCGGAGCCGCTTGTCAAGACGCTAACGGACATGGACGCGCTGGGCGTCCACGCGAGTCTCCAGGCCGACAAGGCGAGCAAGTCGATTGTCGCCTATGCGTCGGCCGAGGACCACGCGAAGATCCAGGAGCTTGTCGACCGGCTCGATTCCATCGGCCGCTCTTTCGAGGTTGTACAGCTCCGCCGGCTCCAGGCCGACTCCGTCGCGGGGACAATCCAGTTCATGATGAACGCCGCGGAGGAAAAA
>JAMOAF010000997.1 GCA_023621895.1 Planctomycetota bacterium | reverse complement strand
ACGGCAATTCTCTGCTCCGTATGCTGCGCCTCTTCCGTTTACCGGCCCCAAACAAAAGGTTTGCCTCTCCTTTGTTCCAAAAAATCCAGCGGCTCGAAGAAGAGCCGCTGGATCTCTGGGGGGGGGTGACTGCTCTGAATGAAACAGAGACGACCGAATAAGGAGCAAATGGCGTGCCAGACTCCGCAAAGGAAGCTTTCGGAGCTTTGAACGCAAGCCGCGGGACGGTTGGGGGGGCAATTCCTGTTCACCCCCCCGGCGGGTCACGCGCTTTCGCGATGCTCCATTGAATCGAGCCGGCGCATCCGCTGGTATACCTCGCAACTGGCCATCAATTCGTCGTGATTGCCCACCCCGACAATCCGCCCCTCGTGAATCACGACGATGCGGTCCGCCAGTGCCAGGAGCCCGAGCCGGTGCGTGATGATCACCGTCGTGCGGTCGGCGGTGAACCGCTCAAGCACCCGCTGGATGATCTGCTCGCTGTTCAGGTCGATCTGGCTGGTCGCCTCGTCGAGGATCAGGATCGCCGGGTCGCGAAGGATTGCCCGGGCTAGCGCGATCCGCTGGCGTTGCCCGCCGGAAAGCTGCCCCCCCATGGGTCCGATGTTCGTGTCGTAGCCCTCGGCCAGTTCATGTTCGATGAACCAGTGGGCGTGGGCCTGTTTGGCCGCCGCGATGGCCTGCTCGCGCGTTGCCTGCGGAGTGCCGTAGGTGATGTTGGCGAGCACGGTGTCGTCGAAGAGAACCGGCTCCTGAGTGACCAGCCCGATCTGGCTACGCAGGTCTCGGAGCCGCAGTTCCGCCAGCGGAATTCCGTCGAGCCGGACCTGGCCGGAATCCGGATCGGCGAACCGTGGAATCAGGTCGACCAAGGTGCTCTTGCCGCATCCACTTTCGCCGACGATCGCGACCGTCTCGCCGAACCGGATTTCGAGGTTGATGTCCTGCAAGATCGGCCGGTCCGCCAGGTAGCTGAAGTTGACGTGATCGAAGACGAGGCTCTGGTGATGGCGCGCGAGCGGGCGCGGCTTGGCCGGCTCGCTGACTTTCGGCTCGCGGTCGAGCACGGCGTAGATCCGTTCGCTGGCCGCGGCAGCGCGCTGTAGCCTGGTGAACACGTCGGAGAGCTTTCTCAAGGGATCGGCCGCTCCGGCGAGGAGGGCGAAAAACGTCATCATCCAACCGAGGCTCAACTCGCGAGAACAGATCGGAATGCCGAATAGATGCGTTTGGCGCTCCAGGACCAGGTATGCCCCGGCGAGCATCGCCACGCAGATGATGCCGATGCCGAGGACCTCCGTGAGCGGGTGGGTCAGCGAGTCGTAGCGGGCGATCCGCATCGACGAGCGATAATACTTCTTGCTGTTGTTGTGGAAGCGGTTGCGCTCCTGCGGCTCCGTCGTGAACGCCTTGACCACCTTGATTCCGCGAAACACCTCCTCCAGCGTGCTGTACAGTTGCGCCATTCCTTCCATGGCTCGCCGGTTTGCCCGCTTCAGCGTCCTGGCCAGCGAGCGGATCAACCATCCGGCCACGGGAGCGAGAATCAGCGAAAGCAGCAGCAGGCGCCAGCAGATCAGGCCGGCGCCGATCAGGCAGGCGGCGCCCTTGATCGGCTCGCGGACCACCTTGCCGAACAGCGCGTTGAGGCCCTCGGCGACGCTCTCCATGTCATAGGTGAACCGGCTCATCAGGTCCGCCGAGCCCTCGTTGGTGAACGTCGCCAGGTCCATCTGAAGCGTCCGGCGGAAGAAGGCCTTGCGGAGGTCGAACGTGGCAAGTTGCGTGAGCCGCGCCACCAGGATGGTGTGGCTCATCACGCAGAGGCTCTTGATCACGGTTCCGGCCAGAACCAGGCCGATCAGGATTGCCAGCGTCTTGAACGCGTCGTCGGGCAGATAGCGCTTGATTGCCGGTTCGGCCCATGCGTAGAAGCGGGCCCGTCGCCGTTCCGACTCCAGCCGCGTCGCCGCCAGCTCCTGCTCACCTTGCAGGGCCGCCCGCGCGCTGGCCGGCGCCCGGACAAGCGCCTCCGACGTTCGCCGGATCACGGCCTCCGCCTCCGCCTGTGCCTGCCGGTTTCCGGCAATCTGCTCGTCGATCCAATCGTGAAGCGATTTGTCCTGGAAGACGATCTCGACGAAGGGATAGACCACTGAAATGTTGGCGCCCCAGAAGACGCCCACGGCCAAGGCACACAGAAACGCCCCAATCACCGAAAACCGGTAATGCAAGGCCAGGCGAATTACCCTGCCGAAACTTGCCATCCTTGATCGATCCTCCTTGCGGCTTCCTTGCCTCGACTGGCTTGCGAGCCCTTCCGCAGCAGGCCCCGCGGGAAGGGTTGTACCAGATCGCCGGCAAATCACCAATACGGATACGGACGGCGGTCAGCCGCGCCGGCCAAACCGGCGCCGCGCCGCGCGCACGAGGCTTGTGGCGATTGCCAGGGCGATCGGCGCGGCAGCCACCAGCACCAATCCGAGCAGGTGCATCGGCTCGCCCGGCTTGCTCCGGTTCAATGCGGCCCAGGCCCCGGCCAGCAACGCCACCGGGACCGTGAGAAAAAGCAACGCCGCCAGCCCGAACTGGAATCGCCCGCGACCAGTCGCACGTCCGCGGGTCCGGAAGGGTTTCACGGCCATGACCGAGCCGCGCACAAAGGGGAGGGAGAATGCGGCAAAAACCCCCGCAAGCCGGGGCCTCACAATTTCAGTCTTCCGATTTGCTCCACGATCCGCGCCTGCGTCCAGTCGCGATCCAACGGCAGAATCACGTAGCAGGCCTTGTCGTTGCAGCAGTCGAGGATCGTCTGGCGCGAATTCGGCGTGCTGTAGCCCGCGGCGCACGGTTCGTGCCCGTTGATCAAAGCCTCCGCGCCCACCTGGACGGCAAAGGCTTCGGCGTTTTCCGGGCGATAGTCTCGCCCCCACACCAGGTCGAAAACCGGCGTGTGGCTACGAAAATCCTCGGGGCCAAGCTTGCGCCGAAAGACCGAAACGTCAAACGGTCTTGTGTCCACGCCCGGCGGGATACTATGACTGATCAAGATTCCGCCGGGCATCCGAATCGCCAAAGGGCTCGACTCGATGAACGGGAAGTACGACTCACGGACCTTGTCGGCCGCCGGGCCGTATGCATGCTGTAAGCCCAAGCGAAACAACAAGTTCAGCATCTGGTTGTTCTTTTGAATCGGATAGTCCGTGAGCTCCGACAACTCATGGTTGCCCAGGAGAAAATGGACCCTGCCCGGGAACTCGGTGACCAGCCGGGCCACGTCTTCCAGCAGTGTATGCGACATATCCCCGCCATTGGCTGGGTATGTCGGCCCGCCATGGCAGACCTCCTGCAAGACCAGGTGCCGACCGGGGTGGTTCCGCAGATCGGCCACCCGACGGATCGCGTTGAAGTTGTGACGGTGACCATGCAGATCCCCCGTAATCATCACGTCCGTGGCCAGTTCGGAGTCGAGCGCGACGATGTTTCCCTCACGGCCCGGGCTGTCGAGCTGGATGCGAGTAGCCTCGACAAAGCACTGAATGATTTTTTCGATGAACCCAATAGAGGCGACCATGGCGAGTGTTGTTTGGTAGGCTCGGAGAGCATGGCGGGATGGGTTGGCAGGAACAAAAAGACGTCAGATCTCGCTGTCGCCGACCTGAAGCCTCTCTGAAAAGGATATCCGCTTGAAATCCAATCGGAAAGCCCAACAATCCCGCCGCAAGCTTGCCGGGTCTGTTCACATAGCCCAGACTGCCTGGCCTACGCCCCCCGAAAAGTGCGGATTCTCTAGGGCCAGGCTCATCCCTCGTTCCCAAGCTGGAGCTTGGGCACCAGGAGAACGTGCTGCGAGAGGGGTTCCCAAGCTGGAGCTTGGGAACCAGAGCAGGGGCTGGAGCTTGGGAACCAGGGAAGGCTGGCGGTATCCCGTCACGGGGTGTTTCGCGATGGTGCCGAGGATTCGCGTCTTGCCGCATGCGCCAGTTTTATCGATTTTCTGGACTCTGCCGAATGTCACGCCGATTTGAATGGATAAGGAGAGACCCTCCAGGCCGGTTCGGGTCTGTCGAAACGGTCCGCCAGTCCGCCGCGAGGCCAGCCATTGCATGGCTTGGCGCACGAACGGCGGAGATGCCGGATGCATTTGGGGGACAGGGTCCGTACCGCCGGGCTGAGCCGGGGGGCGAAAGCTTGGCTTAGAATCGGCTGGGGCAACCGCGACGCCACCGCGGGCGAGGGAGTCCGCGGGGCACGCGACCGGTGGTGACCGGCTCGCTCTAGCCGATCGGAAAGGACTCCAGATACGATGAAGACTGCATGGTGTGTGCTATTGGCGGGAGTTCTTGCTATCGCGGCGATTGGATGTGCTCAGGACAGAATGGCCTGCCCGCCGGCCCGTTGCGGGATGGCGCGTGGCGGTTGCCAGGGACCGGGCGTTCTTTCGGGCTGCAAAGTGCGAGGTTGCGACGGAATCGGCGTGCTCCACGCACGGGCGCGCGCCTCCGGGCCCTCCATGGGAGCGGTTGAATATCCCTATTACTCCTTGCGAGGTCCTCGCGATTTCCTCGCCACCAATCCGCAGCCGATTGGTCCTTGACCGAATGTTCGCTGGGGACTGTCCCCCGTTTCCGCGGCAAACCTGGCGATTCATTGAAAGAATTGCATCTGCCGCGCAGACGGGGCAGTCCCGCTCGCGTCCAGTCAAGGAGAGCAAGCCGGCGGCAGCCCGCGGCCTCGACGACGGATCGGAGTTGCTCGCCTCGATTCCCCGCCGCCGAACCGCGTTACAGGGCCGACCACTGCGGGTTCGGTTTGCCGAGGATTTCCGGCTCCGTGCCGGCCTGGAGGGCGGCAACGGCCTTCTCGGCGTCCGCAACGCTTTCGCGCGTGTCGTGCACGGTAAAGGCGATCTCGAACGAGCGCGACTCGCCCGGTTGGAGCGTCGCCACGCGTCCCTTGCTCTTTTCAAACGACCGCTTGTTGGGGAAGTTAATCGCCGGCTCGAATCCGGTCACGTAGCCGTCGCTGGCCGCCTGGCGGTTCTTCCACAAGCTGAAGTAAGGAAGCTGGTTCTTGTTGAACTCGAGCGAGACGCCGCGCGTGGAGTTGGCGTTCTTCAGCAGCGTCATCGTCCTTCCATCGTTGCCGGCAGCCAGATCGACGAAAAACACGGCCTCGGGCGCGCCGGGCGACTCGGGACCGTAGATGTCCCACTCAGCCAGGTTAGCCACGGCGGCCTGATCGCGCGGGGCCAGCTTGCCGACCGGCAGAACGGCCTTCGAGCCGGGGCCGAGCAGCGGCACGCCGAAGTTGATGTGATAGAGAAGCTCCAATTCGCTGGGCTCCGCCCAGAGGTTGGTCACCGTGTCGGTCACCGTGAAGCCGGGCTGGCCGATCTTCGTTGTGTAGGTGCTCGTCAACTGGAGCTTGTTGAAAAACAGCCGCGTTTCCTGGACGACGCCGGCGACGCAAATCTCGCCCGAGGCGCCGTCGACGCTGACCTCCACGTTCTGCGCCGGGATGTTCGCGATTTTGCCGTGCAGCGGGTAGCGGAGGGTCCCGTTCTCGTTCATTTCCGGCGAACCATTCGACTCCAGCCCGCACCGCACGAGGAGTTCGTCGAACCCGTCGAGCCATCCCAGCCCGCTCGGCTCCCAGAGATTGACGAAGGCCGGATGGACGGGGCCATTCTTGGGCGAGTTCCAGCCGAGGTGAACATCGCCGCAGAAGGCGCGCCAGAGGCCCATCCCTCGCGTGGGGACGACGACAAACCGCATGCGGCCGTTGTCGACCTCGATCACGTCGACCCCATCGCGCAGGCCGCCGTGCAAGCGGCGCTTGGCAATCGAGAACTTGCCCGGCGTCTCGATGTCGGCCGGCGAAATCGCCAATTCCTCGCGGTAAACATCTTGGGCGACGTCAGTCAATGTCCAAGTCTTCTTCGCCATGATGGGCTCTCCTGCGGTCGAACGGTGCGCGAATTAGTCGAAAGCCCAATTTACGGCCCCGGCGGCCGGTTGACCAGCCCGGCTCCGCCAGAACCCTCGTCCCGCCCGCCTCGCTTAGAGCCTTCACGGCAAGATCGCCGGCGAAAAGCCTGGCGGGCCGGCAGGCGTCAGACCGGCCCCGGCGTCTCATCGATAATCGGCCCACTCAAACGGTGGTATGAAGCACACGGGGAGCGACTGCTTGAGCAGCTTTGCGCCGGCGATCGTCACCTTGGTGCCGGCCACGTGGAGCACCTGGAGCCTGGTCAATCCGGCCAGGTGCACAAGTCCCGCATCGGCCACGGGCGTGTTCCGGATGTCGAGTTCCTGCAACTCGGACATGCGATCTGTTGATTTATGGTTCGGCGAAGTGTGGAACGGCGAAACTCCCACGAAGAAATGGTGCCGCATTCGGCGAATCGCCGATGCGTTGGTCCCCCGCGGTTCCCAAGTTGACCC
>JAMOAF010000576.1 GCA_023621895.1 Planctomycetota bacterium | reverse complement strand
GGGGATCGCCCGGCGAACGATTTCGGCCAACTCGGCAGCCGTGCGAATCGGTTCTTTTTTGCGCCGGACGACGATCGCTCGGGCAATCCGCCGGCTGTGCCGTTCCTCGCCGTACGCAAAGATCAAATCGGCCAGGTGCTCCGCACTGAGCCGATTCACGAGGCGCGCCGCCGGTTCGCCCCGCATCGGATCGAAACGCAAATCGAGTGGTCCATCAGCCGAAAAGCTGAAGCCGCGGCTGTCGTCGGCAAGTTGATCGCTCGACAAACCCAAGTCCAAAACCACGCCGTCAACCGTCTCGATCCCCAGCTCCTTCAGCACCTCTGGCAAATCGCAGAAATTGGCCTGCACAATGGTCACGGGCAAGCCGCCCAACTCCGTCTTGGCGCGTTCGACCGCGTCAGGATCTCGATCCAGGGCGATCACGCGCCCGTCGGCGCCGACCGCCCCTGCCAGTGCACGGGTGTGCCCTCCGCCGCCGAGCGTGCCATCCACAACGACAGCCCCCTGGCGAGGCCTGAGCCAGTGGACGACTTCGTCCAAAAGGACCGCAACGTGGATCGAAGAGCCTTCCCCCATTGTTTTCCCATCTCGGTTGCTCTGCCGAGTCTCGGTATTCCGGCAACGCGCGGCAGCGGCGGCCGAGAAGCCAGCAAAGTCGCCGCGCAAAAGCGCCAAACGAAATCGGCAAAAACACTCCACCTCAGGCACGTCCGTGTGCCCGAGCGAGGTTGAGTGTTCGCGGCTCCTGCGTCGGCGAAGGCGACGACTGGCTCCGCAAGTCGCGGCCGGGAGTATCCCGCCTCCCATACCTGTAGGCCCATCAAAAACCCCAAGAGGTTCAACCGGACGCCTGTCGGTGGCCGGTAACAGACGCCCGCGGACCCTACACTTGGCGAATGGACGGACGGACAATCCTTCGCAATGATCCTCCTAAACACAACTCTTGGACAAATTGATCGCTCACGGGGCGATTCCCAGCCTGCTGGCCAAGGAGCCAGGCGCCGCGGCGCGCATTTCCTCACCCATTCCGGCTCATGGACGTGATTGGCCAAATGCCGCCTCGGCGATCTCGTCGAAGCGGCTCTGCTTGTCTGCCAGGTACTCCAACCAACGCGCGGCTGCCCAGAGTTCCAGGTGGTCCTGAACACCGAGCAAAACAACCTCCTTCTCCAGGCTCGCCAATTGGGCCAAATCTACGGGTACTCGTATTCTTCCCTGCCCATCCAGATCAACTCGCTGAGCGCGAGCGTAAAACAGCCGCGTGAATGCGCGCACCTGCTGCTGCGTCGGCGACGCCTGCGCCAAACGTTCAGCCAATTGCGCGAAAGACTCCTCCGTGTAGATGGCCAGTGATTGATCCGTCGATGGGGCAATGTACAGGTTTCCACCCTGCGCGCATCCGAGTCCCTCCCGGAGCCGCTTCGGAATCGCCACTCGCAGTTTCTCGTCAATCGCGCGGGAAAACGTGCCTGTCAGCAGCATCTTGTCCGGATTTCAATGCGATCTCCGCCTCGCAAACCGCCCAACAAAAAAACTTCCTTCATGTCCCGGGAGTCGCTTTTTACCACTACTCCCCACTGAGCCCCACAAAGGCCCAAAGATACCCGTTTCTCTTCACACGTCAACGGGGCTTTTCTGCATTCCGCAACCGCGCGATCGGCGCCAAAGGCCGCAGGTCGTGGCGCCGGACCGACTTCCGTCGCGAGAGCCGGCGAAAAATTCTTTTTCGAGAAATGCTCCCGGCCTCTGTCAGCCCCCGGCGACCGACTCCCAAAGCCTTTCATACGCTCCGATCATCTTCCCCAGTGAAAACTCCGAGGCCGCCCGCTCGCGGTTTTCCCGTCCAAGCTGCTCCGCGCCGCGACGGTCCTCGATCAACGTAACCAGCTTTTTCACAAAGGTTTCCGTGTCTCCGTAGGCGACCGTTTGGGGCGCGGCCGCCGGCCCGAGCAATTCCCTCGCCCCCTCCACGTCGGTCGCCAGGACGGGCAGCGCGAGGGCCATTGCCTGGAGTACGACATTCGGCATCCCCTCCCAGCGGGACGGCAGGACGAGAAGCTCACTCGCCGCGAGAATCTCGGCCACGTTGGGTCGCCAACCGGCAAACCGAACGCGGCCACCAAGTCCCAACCGGACCACCTGCCTCTCCAGCATGGCCCGCTGGCGGCCCTGGCCGACCAGCAGGAGATCGCAGTCAGTCAACCTGGGAAGCCACTCAGCCGCCGTGTCCAAGAGCCACGACAGCCCTTTTTGCAGCTCAAGACGCCCGGCAAACGTCACCGCCCGTCGCCCAGCCGCGATTCCAAATTCCGCCAAATTGGCCGGCTTGACCGCGCCCAGCCCCTCCACGTCGATCCCATTGGGGATGACCACGAGGCGATTGTCATCGATAGCAGCATTCCGCGAGGTGAAATCCGCAACCGCGCGACTGACGCAAACGTGCCGGTCCACAAGGCCCCTCGTCCACCGATCCACCCAGAGGTGCCACCGGGCGTGATGCTCCGCCACGCGCACGCCGGAAACAACATAAGGCACACCTGCACGGCGAGCCGCCAGACGACCCACGATATTCGCGTGAAAAAGAAAGGTTTGGGCAATCTGGGGGTTCTGGCAACGTAGTCTCTCCGAGAGGTCGTGGATCAAGCGCGGGAGACTCCACGCGTGCCGCGCCCCCAGGTAATGAACCGCAATGCCGGCTCGCTCAATTGGTGCACCGCAAGAAGCTTCGTCGTCTTGCGGGCGGGGCGCCAGACAGTAGACGACCGGCACGAACCGCTGACGATCAACGCCGATGGCGAGTTTTTCGAGGCATCGCTCCGCTCCGCCTACGTCGAGATCGGTGATGCACAAGGCTAATCGAATCGGCGGCATGAGCAATCCTCTTGGAACGACGGTCGCGTGGCGGGGGCGGATCGGGCACCTGCCGTCTGTGCGTCCGGAAGCTTATACTCTCGGAAGGAACGGTGGCAAAGCTCACGTTAACCGGTTCCAACGGCCAGGTCGATCTGTTTTGCGGCCGTTGGACAGTCCTCGGCAAGTCCGTCCGGGCAGAAAGCCTGGATTTGTGCCCGCCGGTGAAGACCTCCGTCTGGCGCCGAAGCTCAATCGATGGACAACATCGAACAGTATACTTACGAGCTCCCAAAGGAGTTGATCGCTCAACAGCCGCTGCGGGTCCGCAGCGACGCGCGGTTGATGGTTGTTGACCGTCGGCGCAACTCGTTATCTCATAAGCATGTTCGCGATCTGCCCGAGATTCTCGAAGCGGGCGACTGCCTGGTTCTGAACGATACGCGTGTCGTGCCGGCCAGGCTGGTCGGTTTCCGAACTCGGACGGGTGGGCGGTGGGAGGGCCTGTTTCTGGAAGCCGCCGAGGGCGGGATTTGGCGGATTCTCGGAAAGACACGCGGGAAGCTGACTGCCGGCGAGACGCTCACCCTGACCGGACCGGATGGCACGCAAAGCCTCCTGCTCCGGCTGGGTGTTCAAGAGCCCGACGGCGTTTGGCTCGCCCGTCCAGAATCCGACGAGCCCGTTGTAACGCTCCTCGGTCGGGTGGGTCGTGTGCCCCTTCCGCCTTACATCCGTAAGGGGCAGATGGTCGATTCAGACCGTGAAAACTATCAGACAGTCTATGCCAGGGCGCCGGGCGCGGTGGCCGCTCCGACGGCCGGCCTCCACTTCACCGAGTCCCTGTTGCAGAGAATCGCCGCCCGGCAGGTCGCTATCTGCCGGCTGACCCTCCATGTGGGGCTGGGCACCTTCCGGCCAATTGAAGCTGCTCGGCTGAGCCAGCATGTCATGCACAGCGAGTGGGGTGCGATCGACGCCCCCACGGTCGCCAGGCTGGTGGAATGCCGTCAGAAAGGCGGCCGGATCATTGCCGTGGGAACTACGTCGGTACGGCTGCTGGAATCGGCATCGGCCAACGGCGAGCTCCGGCCCTTTACCGGTCACACCGACCTGTTCATCCGCCCGCCCTACCGGTTCAAGGCCGTCGACGCCATGATGACCAATTTCCATCTGCCTCGGACGACGCTGCTCGTGCTGGTGCGGACCTTTGGCGGCGACGAGCTGATCATCCGGGCCTACCAGGAGGCCATCCGGCAGGAATACCGATTCTACAGTTATGGCGACGCGATGCTGATCGTCTGATCGGCCGGGAGGTTTTGCCGCCAATTCGCAACTGCGTATACTTTTAACTGGAAGGTTGCAGGCGACAGCCTACTCGTAGGCCGCATGTTCGAGGTCGCGGGAACCGGCAACCTGGTGGCTGGTGGCTGGAGCCAGGAACCAGTGCCCTGTAACCTGTGACCTTTCGCCGAAAGGAGTCGTGCCCGTGTCCGCGCCACCCAATGAACGCGTCCTGGTCGTTCCGACTGAATTGTTCCGCCGCATCGGCCATTTTCAGGGGTTCTGTAGCGAGGTTGACCGGTATCTGCCCGAGCTTCTCAGCCCGGAGAACACGCTCTACCGGTCGCGCCGCGACGTCGAGAACGACCCTGAATACAAACAGTTGATCCCCTACGTCATTTTTTGCCACCATGATGAAGCCGGCTTGCGTCGGGTGTTTCAGTACACGCGCGGGTCGGGGATGGGCGAGGGCCGGTTGCACCGCAAGCAGAGCGTCGGCATCGGCGGGCACATTTCGGCGGTCGACGGCCAGGGGCAGGGCTGCCCGTACACGGAGGGGATGCGGCGCGAATTGGATGAAGAAGTCCAGATCGATACGCCCTACCGGAATCGCCAGGCGGGGCTGATCAATGATGACGAAACGGAAGTCGGCCGAGTCCACTTGGGAGTCGTCCATTTGTTCGAAGTTGATGATCCGCGGGTCCGCCCGAGGGAAAAAGACATTATCGAGTGCGGATTTCGCCCTGTCGAAGAGATTCTCGCTTCGCTGGCTGGTTTTGAGACCTGGTCGCAGATTTCCATGCGGGCCTTGTTCGGCTGAATATCAGGACTTTGCTGGGCAGCCGGCGAGACTGCAACCGCGCCGATCCTCGGGATATCCATCATGAACCGCGACCGCCCGATCTACATGGACCACCACGCGACCACTCCGGTTGATCCCCGGGTGTTGCAGGCGATGCTGCCGTTTTTCACCGAGGAATTCGGCAATGCGGCGAGCACCACCCACGGCTTCGGCCTGATGGCGTCCGCGGCAGTCGTCAGCGCGCGGGAGACGATCGCAGGAATCCTCGGCGCCCGGCCGCGGGAGATTGTCTTCACAAGCGGTGCAACGGAAAGCAACAACCTGGCGATCCGCGGCGTCGTCGATCGGCGGCAAAACGCCGGCAGGCACATCGTCAGCGTGACCACCGAGCATCCGGCGGTCCTCCATCCCCTGAAGCGACTGGCCGATCGAGGGTACGACGTCACCTTGCTGCCCGTGGCGCCTTCGGGCGACGACGAGGCCGGACTTGTCCGCGTTGACCAGGTGGCCGATGCGCTGCGTGACGACACGATCCTTGTCACGGTGATGCTGGCCAACAATGAGATCGGCGCGATCCAACCGGTCGAAGAAATCGCCCGCTTGTGCAGACAGCGCGATATCCTCATCCACACCGACGCCACCCAGGCTGTCGGCCGGATTCCTGTCGATTTGCGCCGGCTCGAAGTGGACCTGATGAGTTTCAGCGCCCACAAAATGTATGGCCCCAAGGGGATCGGCGGGCTATACGTCCGCCGTCGCAACCCGGTCGTAAAACTTGAGCCCCTCCTGCTGGGTGGCGGGCATGAGGGCGGACTCCGTAGCGGGACGCTCAACGTGCCGGGGATCGTCGGCATGGCAACGGCACTGAAGATCTGTGCGGACGAAATGCAGGGCGAAATGGCCCGACTGGCTGGCCTCCGCTGCCGGCTTTTCGACAGCCTGACCGCCGCTTTAGACGAAATCCGGCTCAACGGCCCAGCGCTCGACCGCCCCGGACTCCGCCTGCCCGGCAACCTGAATATCTCGTTTGGCGGCGTGGACGGCGAGACGTTGCTCTTGAACGTACCGCGCCTGGCGGCCAGCAGTGGCAGCGCCTGCACCTCGGCTCACCCCCAACCGAGCCACGTCCTGCGCGCGTTGGGACTCACTGACGAGGCGGTTCGCGCCAGCATCCGTTTCGGTCTCGGCCGGGGCAACACGGAGGCGGAGGTTGACGCCGTGGCCGAAGCGATCATCGACTCCGTCCGGCGGCTGCGGAGACTGAGCAGCCGTTCCGTTCTCCAGTCCGGCGCATGATCCGGTCCCCCCGGAATCGCCAGAAAACCTCAAGATTCTCGCCAAGTTGCCGACAACTACCATTATGCCCTGACTGCCGGCGCCTTCTGCAAAGGAGCAGTCTTTCCCACGCTGGGGCACGTCCGAACGGCTGCTCCCGTGCACGATTACACGGAAATTGACCAAGAGCTCAAGGCTCTTGCGGAGTCTTCATGGATACTTTTTCGCTGCTGACGGCCT
>JAMOAF010000171.1 GCA_023621895.1 Planctomycetota bacterium | reverse complement strand
CTGCACCGGCTGCCTGCTAGTAGTTGACGAGCACGCCGAAGTTGAACCCGTGCATGAACACGTCTTGCCGGTTGTTCGCCATCGAGATTCCCATGTTGGGCACCTTGTAGACGTTCAAGGCGTCGGCTCGGGCGATCCCGTCCATCCAGATCCCCGTCCAGCCTGCGCGGACGCCGATCGCCCGCGTGAGTTGATAGTTCAGGTTCACCCGGAGTTCGACGACGGGGCTGAATTCGCTGGCGTGCTTCGAGTTGGTGAATGACGTCGGCGACATGAGCAGCGGGCGGCCCTCGCCGGCCGTTCCCTCATCGTCCTCCGCGTAGGTGAAGCCGGGAGTCAGCCGGCTCCCGAGAGTCCCCTTCTGGTAGATGTTCTGGTTGTTGAAACCGGCAAAGAAACGCCCGGAGGCGTCCAGGGTCCAGCGATCGCAGGTGCGGAACCAGCGGAGGCCCACCTGCGGGCCGACGATGTTGTTCTCCGCGTCGGTGAACCAGTCGCTGTCGGCCAGCGAGGACCCCGGGCCGGCGAACACCAGCGGTTCCTCGTCGTCGTCGTCCTCGTCGTTCACGTCGTTTTGGCCGGTGATCGACAGCATGTCCTGGAATTCCAGGTAACGGGCACCGACGTAGATTTCGAACAGGCCGCCGCGGGGATTGGAATGCAGGCGGTAGGTGTACATCCATTCGATGCCCCACGTCTCCACCCGCGACTCGGCAATCAGATCGTCGAACGTCACCGGCAGGTCGCGGAGCACGGCGAGCACCTGGTCGTCCTCGTCCTCCCCGACGATGATGATTCGATCCTCTGGCGGGACGTCGGATGGAAATTCCGAGCCTGGCAGGGTGTAGTAGCCCTGCAGCAGTTTGTGGCTATGGAGGCCGAACGGCGGGTCTTCCCAAACCATGTTGGCGCCGGAAGCGACGATCTCCTGGCCGTGGCTCTTCAGCCACATGCCGCCGAGGTGCCAACCGTGGTGCCCCCAGCGATCGCCCATCTCCAGGCGGTGGCCGCCGTGCCACTGCTGCGTGAAGCTGTCGGTCGAAAGCGAATTCGTCTGGATCGCCATGTCATGGCTATAGGGACCGTACCAGACCTGGCGGCCGTTGCTCGGGAACCCGACCGGCGCCCCGTCGGATGCCGAAATCGACATCCGCAAGTAGTCGGCGGTGAAAAAGAAACCTTCGTTCGGTCGCACGCCTCCGCCGTACGTGCTGGTTTCCGCGGGAGCGAACAATTGCACGTCCGCAACCCCTTGCCCCGATGCCGGCAAGGCCATCAGGAGCACACCCGTCAACGCGGCCATCCACGCGGTTGTTCGATTAAGCGACATGATCGTTGACCCAATTCGGTGTCTGCTTTGGTCTCTGCACGACACAGCCCCACGCGAAACGCGAGCCTGTGAAACTCTGGTCGTGACGATAGTATCGGACTTGCCAGTCGCGCTAGTTGAGCAAGATTGGCAAGCCGTACCCGATTTCCGAGTATTCTCGCTTCGGTAGACCTTGCCGCCGAGAAGATGGGAAACTTCGCGGAAGCCGGGAGACTCGCCAGCCGGTCGGTTTCCCGACGGTCTCGCCACCGCCCCGCTTCCGCGCCCCCCCACAAGAGGAGCAGCCCGGGGCAAACACGCCCCGGGCTGCGTCGGTCAATCGAATTGGCGCGCGGCGCCGGAACTGTGCCTAAATGTCGTTCCAGCCGGCCGGATCATCGTAGGTCAATACGATATCGACCGCGCTGACGCGCCTCGTGTCGACGCCGCTCTGGTCCGGCTGGCGGTAGACCTCGATCCGGTCGAAGGCCATCGCCTGGTAGAGCAGATCCAGGCTCCGATCGGCGGCAGTCCCACCGACCGGAACATTGCCGTACTTGTACATCCGCGCGGAGACCTCGTCGATCACCAGGTGATCGTCGCCGGCGGTATCGATCAGCCTGGCAATGTGGCCCGTCCCGGGAGTCGCCGTGGCTTCGACCGTGGCGAACTTCCGGGCCGTGACCTGGAAGTCCCTGCCGCTGGCCGACTTGCCGAACAACTCGCCTTTTTCGTGCAGGCCCTTGAAGACCTGCTTGTTGGTGGTGTTCGGCTCGTCGAAGAATACGGCCTTGTCCTGGTCGCCACGCGTCGATCGCGCGAGGACCGTCTCGAACAGTTGCGCGGTGATGCTGTAATTGGCCTGCGCGCTGGAGAGTTTCGACTCGCTGGGCGTGCCAACAAACTCCTCGACGTGATTCTGGCTGGCCAGCAGGCGGGCCCGGTCCTCTCCGCCGCGGTTGGCAACCGCGTAGACGGTGGGGAAGTTCTTCGCCCGATGGTAGTAGCCGGAGCCGGACATTTTGGAGAACCGGACGTCCTTGGTGTCGTCGAAATACGCCTTGAAGTCGTCGTCGCCGGCCGAGTCATAGAGGTAGGCCTCGTCGGTCGAGCTCGTCGAATAACCATGGGCGTAATGGAAGCCCTTGGCGCGGTGGAAGTATCCATCGCCCTGCATTGAAGCCCAGCCTCCGCTGCCATCGGCCTTGAAGATGTCCTTTCCGGCCGTGTCGTACATCAAGACCTCGTCCGTGCCGCCGCGGGCGTACGCGTAGACTTCCTCGAAGCCGATCGCGGTCTGCGAGTAGCCGGTGCCCGTGGCGGTGGCCTGGCCGACGCGGATCACGAACGAGTCGTTGCCGGCCGAGCCGTTCATCTCCACGACCTTGTCGTAGCCCCCCTTGCCGTCGACCGTGACGATCTCGACCGAAGTGGCCTCGACCGTGTAGCCAACGCCCTCGAAGAGGACCTTGCCCGGCCACATCGAGACGCTCTCGTTGGCCGCGGTCCCAATGATCGACACCGTGTCGTTGCCGCCCATGCCCTCGAAGAGGATCTTTTCGACAGTCGAGGCGGCCGTGTAGGTCTTGCCGTTGACCTTGATCACCCAGTCCTTGGGAGTCGCCCCGCCGATGAATTCGAAGGTGTCGGCGCCCGAGGTGCCGAGCAGTTTCAGCTCCTTGCCATCGTCTGAGGCCGTCACCGGCGGATCGACGAACCGAGCGTAGATGTCGGTCTGCGGCACGAGAATCGTGGTCTCGGTATCTTCCGGATCGGGCAGGAGGACTTCGGTCGTGCCCTCCCAGACGACGACGTAGTGGCCCGCCGCGTCCATCGCCACGTCGGACCGCCGCTGATCGTTGGCGACGACCGCATTGATGCGGAACTCGCCAACCGGCTCGGTCTGGCCGGGCACGATGAACGGGCTGCCGTCCGCGTTGTACATCTTGGCGAAAATGCCGTAGAATTCGCCGCGATCCCCCTCGTTGCCCCAGCCCGACCAGGTGACGACGAAGTCGCCGTTGGAGGCCATGGCGACGGCCGGCTCGAATTGCCAGTCCGGGGTGTAGGTGTTCACGCGGAACTCATTGCCCTGGGCCGCGCCGCTGGCATTGTACCTGCGGCCGTAGATGCCGTAGCCGCTGCCGTCCTGGCCGAAGCTCTGCCAGACGATCACCGAGTTGCCGAGGTCGTCCATGGCGATTCGCGGCGACTCCTGTTCGGAGGTCTGGTACTGGTTGACGCGGAACTCTCCGCCAAGCCGCGCGCCGCTCTTGTTGTACCGCTGCGCGAAGACGCCCATCGAGCCGTTGTCCTGCTCCGCGGCGGTCCAGACGATCGTGAAATCGCCGTCGGCGTCCATCGCCACGTCGGGCGTGCGGACGTGGGTTCCGAGCGTGGTGTTGACGCGGAATTCCGCCGAGGCCGCGCCGGAACTGCTGAACAGCCGGGCAATGATCCCGCCCTGGTCGTAGCTCCGCCAGGCGACCACGAAATTGCCCGCCGAGTCCATCGCCACGGCCGGCTGCTCCTGCACGTCCTTGGATGTCGTATTGATGGCGAACTGGCCGCCGATCGGATCGCCCAGGGCGTTGAACCGCTGGCCGAAGATGCCGTCTTCATCCACCGTTCCCAGAGCCGAGGTGCCGGAACCGGACCAGACGACGAGGAAGTTGCCCGCATCGTCGATCACAACGTCCGGTTCGAGCTGCTCGCCGGTCGTCAGGCTGTTGACCAGGAACGCGCCGTTGTTGCCGTAGCGGTTGCGGATCGGCTGGTCGTTGGCGTCGAACATCCGTGCGTAGATGTCCGACTGGGTGACGGTGATCGTGGCCTGCGGGTCGTCCGGGTCGGGGATATCGACGTCGGCCCGCTCGACCCAGACCGCCACGTAGCGGCCCGAGGCGTTCCGCGCGACCGCCGGATCGAACTTGTCGCCGATCAGGTTCGTGTTGAGGATCGGATCGAGGTCTCCGGGGTTGGGATCGCCGGGCGTCAATTCGTGGACGCGGAAGGTGAATATCGCGCCACCGGTGGGGCTGGTGGGCGGCAGGAACGTCAGGCCGGTCCCGGACGGGCGCAGGCCCGACGATTCCAGTGCGTTGCCCGCCAGGTCTTTCAGTTGCGATCGGGCAACCAATTGGTAGTACCCGTTGGCCAGGCCGTTGGGGTAAACCGCCGGATTGAACGTCAACGTGGCTTCCCACTTGTTGGTCGCCGGGTTCAGGGCGAAGTCGACCTTGCTGATCGCGCCGACCAGCTCCGCGCCCAGCCCGTTGACCAGCGCCCAATTGGCCGGGTTGAGCACGCTGTTAAAGCCGGTCGCGCCGCCCGTGGTCGACATCTGCTCGCCAAACACGACGACGAGTTTTTTCGGGTTGTTGAACAGGTTGTCGCCCTCGGCGATCAGTCCGCCGTCCGTGCTGCGAAGCTCGGTGGCCCACGGGCCGGCCGTGTCGCCGGCCACCGTGTAGCGGCGCACGAAGATGCCGTGGCGGTCGCCCACCCCCTGGCCGTTCCAGGCAACCACGAAGCTGCCGTTGGGCTGCATGCTGATCGACGGGTAGTGCTGGATGCCCTCGTGCGTCATGTTGACCGTGGTCTGAATGCTCGTCGGCACCGCGGTCGGATCGTAGCTTCTGCGGAACACGCCCTCACTGTCCGTATTGGTGAAGAGAGCCGTATTGGTCGGATCGAGCGGATCGTTTTCACCGCCGGCGCCATTCCAGACGACCGTGAAGTTGCCGTTGGCGTCGACGCCGACTCCGGGGTTGACCTGTTGTCCGACGAAATCGAACAGGTTGACCTGATCCGCCGCGCCCTCGGTGATCGTGACTTCCGGCGGCAGGGTCGGATCGTCCTCGTCGGGAGTGATCAGCAGCTCGAACTGCTGGAAGAAGATCCCGTAGCTGTCCGGCCCATTGTCGTCCGGGCCGAACGACTCCCACACAACCGTCATGTTGCCGTTTTCGTCGAGATCAAGCTGCGGATTGCGGGCGGTGCGGTAGATGTCTCCTCCGCCGGTGCCCACCCCGCTGTCAGCCACGAACTCGGGAGCGATTTCCGTGCCGTCGTTGTAGAAATACTTGGCCATGATCTGGCTGTCGGTGACCACGCCGCTCGTCTGCGCGGTGATCTGGTCCCAGGCGACGGCGAAAGTGCCGTTCGGGGCCATCGCCACCGCCGGATTCGTCGACGTCAGTCCCGGCTGCGGCGTCTGGGCCGGCAAGGGCGTGTCGTTGATCACGAAGTCGGTGGTCGCCGCTTCGCCCTTGAGATCATAGAGCCGGCCGCGGATCTCGTTGAAGTAGTTGCCGAGCGTGCCGCTCTCCGACGCCCAAACCACGACGAAATTGCCGTAGTAGTCCGTCGCCACGGCGGGATTGAGCTGGTTGTTGGCCGTCTCTTCGTTCACGCGGAACTCGTCGCTCAGCGCCGTGCCGACCGAGTTGAATCGCCGTGCGTAAACGTCCCAGCTCCCGTCGTCACTCGTGCCTTCCGACTGCCAGACGACGATCAAGTCGCCGTCGGCGTCCATGGCGATCGCGGCATTGTTCTGGGTGCCGGCGATCGTCTGGTTGACGAGAATCTCGCCCGTCAGCGGCTTGCTCGCGCGGTCGTAGAGCCGCAGGTAGACGCCGCCGCTGGTCGGATCGTTCGGGTCGTCCTGGCCGTAGCTCGTCCAGGCGACCGCGAAGTCGCCGTCGTGGTCGACGGCCACCGACTGGGTGGATTCTTCGCGGGCCAGGCCGGTGCCCAGCGAGGGGCCAAAGACCTGGACGTAATCCGGGCCCGTCGCGGGAACCTCGTTGACGCGGAGTTCCGGACCGAGCTGCGCGGAGCCGGAAACGGAGAAACGCAACATGTAGCCGGAGAAACCGGTCACCGACGCGCGGGTCCCGGGAGCCCCGTCGAAGTCGCCGTCCAGGGCGTTGCCCAGGAAGTACTCGCCGTCGTTGTCAACGGTGTCGTACTGGTAATTGTCGTTGATCTGGTCGCGTGCGACGAGCACATAATCGCCTACCGGGAGCCCTTGCGCGCCGCCGGCGAGCGGGTTGCCGTCGAGATGCAGCGTGGCCTGGTACTTGTTCAGTGCCGTGGAGAAGCCAAAATCAATGCTCGTAATCGCATCCTGTATGGTCGCGCC
>JAMOAF010000148.1 GCA_023621895.1 Planctomycetota bacterium | reverse complement strand
GTTGGTAAACGGCTTGTCGTTCAGTTCGCCGCCCGCCATCGCCCGCGGCGTCGGCAAATAGTAGGCGTGCTGCCGGCCGGCGCCGGCCAACTGGATGAGGAAGGTTTGCAGGGCCGGGCTGCGAGCCTCGATCTGCACACCGTAGTCGAGGAATAGCTCGAAGGGACTGGTGGCGATCGCCACGTCGCCCAATCGCAGCACGTGCAATTCCATCTCGTAGGTCTTCGCCTCGCCCTTTTGCTGGGCCAGGTGGCGATCGGCCACCGACCCGTAGAGCGTCCGCGTCCAGTGATCCGACTTGGCGGGCGTCTGCTTGGCATCGATGTCGTCGCAGACTTTCTTGGCGACCGCGTATTCAGCTTCGGTGACGATCCGGGCGGGCAGTTCCAGCGGCACGACGCGATGGACGAGCGGAACATCCGCCCGGATGTCCTTGGCGATCACGCCGGCCACGTCCTCGAAAGCGCTGGCCACGCGGCGGCCGATTTCCTGGTTGTAGGTCAATCCGCGAAATTCACACATCCGCATCTCGCTTTTCCTGCGGACCTGCGCACGGGGAGTCTGGTCGCCGGCCGGAGCGCAGAATCCCAGGACGCTCACCTCCGCGCCGTGGCGCTCGTGGATCAAGCGGCGGACATCGTGCCAGAAGTCGGCGCTGACCTTGGCGCCGCCTTCAGCCTGCGCTGTGGTCGCCAGGGTGATGGCCGCGGCCTTCAGCCGCTTCTGCGCGTCGTAGAAGCAGAGGATTTGGACGGCGTGGTCTTCATAGCCCTCGATGCCGCGGAACTCGGGGACGCTGGTGTCGCCGTGCATCCTGACGCTGCCGTCGCTGTACACCACGCGGCGGCTGTGACCGGCGACCGCATGGCCAAGGCCCCAAGCGGCCGCCCCTTTCGCCCGGCTCTCCCAGGCCTTGACGACCGCCTGGCCCATCTGCTCGTACAGCCAGGGCACGTACTCCTTGGGCTGCATGGCATCCTCGTAGTCCTTCTCGTCGTAGCGGTCCTGGAGGATCACCGGCGCCGTGTGGGTGTGCGTGGCGGCCAGGACCAGCTTGCCCAGATCGAAGCCGGGCAGGCGGCCGGCCAGGTGTTTGCGGAATCCCTCTTGAATGCCGGGTCGAATGACACATAGATCGCAGGCGACGAGGATCGCCTGATCGAGCGACCGCTGGCCATCCCGCGATTCCAGGGCCAGTATGTTGGCGGTGAGCCGGCTCTGAATCTCGCGGCCGATTCGCACGGTGGTGTTGCCCGTCAGCGGGATCGGCCGGTCCGGCGTGATGTCGGCCGTGGCGGCGCCGACCCAGAGCTCGGCCGCGGCGCCCGGCGTGGGGGCCAGGGCGGACCAGAGGCAGCAGGCGGTAAACACCGCGTGGCAGAGGACAAGGACAGATTGCTGGTGGACGGGTTTCATCGGTTCCTCCTGGTTGACCGTTTGGCAGGGGTCTGCACGCATTTGCCGAAATTCTACACGATGGAGTTGGCGACTGTCCATCGAGCGAGTGATTGGCGACATCTGACGCTCGCGCACTGGAACCACTGCTGGACAAGCTGGCCCTGCTCGTCGAAGGCAAGGAGAGCCAGGTCTCGCACTACCGCGCTCTGGCGTTGGCATTCGACGCCCTGGGCGATCCCGCCGCGGCAAAGCCCCTGGGCGAAGCCATGAAGAAGCTCGATATTCGCGGAATGGCCGTGAGCGAGACGGCGGGCCTGACGGCCGCTGCCCGCGGCAAGACCGGCGAACGCGACCTTGCGCTCGCCCGAGTGCTCTACCGCCTCGGCGACCATCAAGGACTCGGCGAGAAGATTCTCCGGCAGTATGCACGCGACATCCGCGGTCACTACGTGCGGCATGCCCGGGCGGTGTTGGAGGAGGGGCGTTTCTCCCGAGAGTGACCGTTGTGCTGGTCCGCTGCGCCCTCTTGCCATCAGGATCGACTGCACTTGGCCCTGCTTGGCGGTCAAGCGCGGGTACTTGCGCTTCGCGGGCAGGCAGGCGGACCAGGCCCGAAGCGGCGTTCAGACAATCCCCGCGTCCGGATCAAGACCGCGACTGAGATTGGTGTCCCTTCCACCAGACGGGCCGCTTGACAAGGCTCCGTCTGGCAACAACACTCGGGGTTGCCATGCCGCCGCTGCGGGGTCCCGGTGGCCATGACAAAGAGAAACAGCCCCTTGGATCACAACCTGGAATCCCACGAACGTTTTTTCAAGGCCCATGCCTTCCATGAGCACTCCGATGCGATTGACCTCCGCGTCTCGAACCACGTTTTCTCGTGTCTTGCTGGCGCTTTTTTGGAGTTGCGCCGCCCTTTGCTGCGGCGTTTCGCCCGGCGGCGAGCCGATTCCGCTGGCTGAACATCCGCGACCGGATTTTCAGCGGTCCGGGTGGCTGAATCTGAACGGGCCTTGGCAGTTCCGGTTCGACGCCGCCGACGCGGGCTTGAAGGAGAAGTGGTTCGATGGCGCGACGCCGTTTCCGCGGACTGTCGTTGTGCCGTTCCCCTGGGGGTCGGCGCTCTCGCAGGTCGCCGACGAAGCGGAGTTGGCCTGGTACTCGCGGACGGTGCAAGTGCCGCAGGCATGGCAGGGCCAGCGCGTGTTTCTAATCATCGGGGCGTGCGACTGGGAGACGCAAGTGTGGCTGGACGGCCAGCCTCTTGGTACGCACCGCGGCGGCTACACGCCGTTTGAATTCGAATTGACGCCGCGCCTTCAGCCGGGCGGCGAAGGCCGCCTCACGTTGCGTGTCGACGACCGCCCGCGGCCGTTCAAGCTCGAGGGCAAGCAGGGCTACGGCAACGCGCGCGGCATCTGGCAGACCGTGTATCTCGAAGCACGGCCGCAGGCGTTCCTCAAATCCGTGCAGTTCTCGCCCGACGTCGACCGCGGCCTGGTCGCCGTCCGCGCCGAGCTCAGCGCCGCCGCCGCGGCGAATACGTCGGTGAAGCTGCGATTCAACACCGGCGATCTGCCCGAGCTGTCGCAGGCCGTAGCCGAGGGCGCCGAGGAGGTCCGCTTCGAGGTCGCCATCCCGACCGCCCGGTTGTGGTCGCTGGAGGACCCCTTCCTGTACGAGGTGGAAGCCGCCCTCCAAGCCGGCGACCAGGCGGATCGCGTCGGTACGTATTTCGGCATGCGGAAGATCAGCGTCGTCAACCTGCCCGGCAGGAACCACCCCTACATCGCCTTGAACAACCGGCCAATCTATCTGCGGATGACACTGGACCAGTCGTATCATCCGGAGGGCTTCTACGCGTTCCCCAGCGACGAGTTCATGCGCGACGAGATCCTGCGGTCCCGGCGGATCGGGCTGAACGCCAACCGGCTGCATGTCAAGATCGACGTGCCCCGCAAGCTCTACTGGGCCGACCGGCTGGGCCTCTTGTTGATGTGCGACGTGCCGAACAGTTGGGGCGAGCCCAGCGCCGAGATGCGCGGCGAGATCGAACAGGCCCTGCGCGGAATGCTCCGGCGCGATTTCAATCATCCCTCGATCTTCTGCTGGGTGCCGTTCAACGAGACCTGGGGATTGTTTACCAAACAAGGGGACAAGCGTGTCTACCTGCCCGAAACGCAGCAGTGGGTCGCCTCCATGTACCGGTTGGCGAAGCAACTCGACTCCACGCGGCTGGTGGAAGACAACTCGCCCTGCAACCACGACCACGTCGCGACGGATATCAACAGTTGGCACGCCTACCTGCCCGGCTACGAGTGGGCCAAGCACCTCGACCAGGTGACCGCCGACACGTTTGCCGGCTCGAAGTGGAACTTCGTCGCCGGCCAGGCCCAGGGCGCGCAGCCGCTGCTGAACAGTGAATGCGGCAACGTCTGGGGCTACCAGGGCAGCACGGGCGACGTGGATTGGAGCTGGGACTATCACATCATGATGAACGAGTTCCGCCGCCACCCGCAGGTCTGCGGCTGGTTGTACACGGAGCACCACGACGTGATCAACGAGTGGAACGGTTATTACCGTTACGATCGCAGCGAGAAGGAAACCGGGTTGGAGGAGTTGGCTTCCGGCATGACGCTCCGCGACCTGCACTCGCCGCTGTACGTGTCCACCGGTTCGGAGTTGTGCCGCGACGCGAAGCCCGGCGAGCGCGTCTCCGTGCCGCTCTGGCTGTCGTTCCTGACCGGCAGCGCGCCGAGCCCGGGGTTGCGTCTACAGGCCACGCTGGCCGGCTGGGACCATTTGGGCCGGCGGCAGTGGTTCTCGCGCAGCGTGCGGGAGATCGCGTTCCAGCCCTGGCTATCCAAGGAGGTCGAGCCGCTGGCGGTGACGATGCCCGAGACGCCCTGCCTGGCGGTTTTGACGCTCAGCCTCGAGGACCAGGCGGGCATGGTGCTGCACCGCAACTTCACCACGTTTCGGGTTGCTGATGGACCGGCACCGCGCCAAGAGAGAATTCATGGTGACCGCCAGATGGTCCTGCTGCGGTTCGCGCCGAGCAGCTTCACGGCGGCCGACTGGTCGCTCAAACAGTGGAACGTGCTGGAGGGCCTGAAAGTAAACGGCGCGGGCCACGGCTATTTCGAATACCGCGTGGCCTGGCCGGAAGGCGTCGACGCCGCCGCGGTCCAAGGCGCATCGCTCGTGTTCGAGGCGTCGGCCAAGCAACTGTTCGGCAAGGACCGCGAGGGGGCGACGCCCCAGGACGGAGACTTCATGCGGGGCAAGGGCACGCACGATCCAAGCCGGAACCCGAACTCCTATCCGATGACGGACACCGTCCGTTTTCCCACCGCCGTCGGCGTCCGCGTGAGCGGCCAGTCCGCCGGCTGGTTCGATCTGCCCGACGATCCGGCGGATCATCGCGGCATCCTCTCCTGGCACGCCCAATTGCGAGATCGCAAGCTGCGCGAGGCGGGCTCGCATGGCTACCTCGTCGAGGTCACGATTCCGGCCCGCGCCGTGCGCGCGGCCTGCGCGGCCAAGGAGTTCGTCGTTCGGCTTGAGGTGGATGCATCGCTCCCCGGCGGCCTGGCCCTCTACGGCGAACGGTTCGGCCGCTACCCCCTCGATCCGACGATCGTGCTGTCTGTAAAGGATTGACCGCTTTCAAAACAGCAGCCTGATGCACGATGGGGAAGGCATGGAGACTGGCGGGCCGACGGAAGTCAAGCCGCCCGTTTGGGGATCGATCCGAAACACGGCCACGTTGCCACCGGGCATGTTCGCACACAGCAGCAGCTCACCGCGGGGGGAGATCGCCAGGTTCTGTGGCCCCTTGCCCAGACTCGGTTCAATCCCGGCGAGCGTCAAACGGCCGTCGTCGCCGATGCGATACGCAGCGATGCTGTCGTGCCCTCGATTCGTGCCGTAAAGGAAGCGGCCGTTCGGCGTGATCTTCAGGTCCGCGCAATAGCTCTTTCCCTCAAACTCCTGGGGCAGCGTTGAAACCGTCTGCCGCTCGCGGAGCGCCCCGGACCGCGGGTCGTAGTCGAACAGGGTGACCGAATTGCCAAGTTCGTTAATGGCGTACAGGTATTTGCCGTTCGGGTGGAATGTCAAGTGCCTGGGGCCGGCGCCGGGTGGCGTCTTCGCCAGCGGCGTCTGGTTGGGCGAGAGCGTTGCCTTGGCGGCGTCCAGTCGATAAATCAGCACCTCGTCGAGCCCCAGGTCCGCCGCGTAAGCAAAACGATTTTCCGGACTGACCACAATCGAGTGCGCGTGCGGACCTGTCTGGCGGACCGGATCGACGCTCGAACCCGCATGCTGAATGAACGACGCCGCCTCGCCCAACGACCCATCGTCCCGCACGGGCAGCGACGCCACGCTGCCAGTCGAGTAATTGGCGACGAGCAGCGTTTTGCCGGTCGCATCGACCTCCAGATAGCAGGACGCCGAGCCGAGCGACGACTGCCGATTCAATAGCTTCAACTGGCCGGTTCGACCAACGATCGCGTACGCGGCGACCTCTTCGTGTTCCTTCGCGCCGAACTTTCGGGCGTGGATCGAGTAAAGGAACTTCTGGTCCGGCGACACGGCCAGGAAGAACGGATTTTCGACGTCCGTTGTCCGATGCACGGGGGTCAGGCTGCCGGTCTTGCTGTCGAGCTGGAAGGCGTGGATGGCGCCCTCCTCTCCGGCTGCGAAGGCCGAGACGAAAACCAGCGTTTCATCCGCACTCGCCGGTGCGGCCGCAGCCGGCATCACGCCGGCCAACATGACAAACAGATATCGCGCAAGGTCAGATCGCATTGGTTACTCCTGGCTCATTCGAGCAAATATGGACCACACTCTCAGTATACGGAGGGTCAATTCGTCGTGGAAATCTGCAATAGACTACCAAAGAGGGTTCTCCGTGCCGCGCCCGAATCCTCCCTTGGCAGCCATGGGAATTTGGGAATTTAAGGAAATTTGCGGAAGTTTCTGCGCGATTCGGCATACCTTCTCGGCTAGGGACATGGCAACCGCTCTTCTTAGCGGTTAGACTACTTCCCAGAGGAAGC
>JAMOAF010000248.1 GCA_023621895.1 Planctomycetota bacterium | reverse complement strand
CATCGTGGCCGAGGTAAATCACCTGCCGGCATGTTCCGTCCTTCGAGGAGAGCACGAACAGGCTCGAATGCTCGCCGACCTGGTACAGCGCCTCTCGCCGCGCGTCGACTGCCGGCCCCACGCGGAGCGCCTGGGGAAGCTGCACGTAGCCGGACGATCGGCCGCTCTCCAGGTTCAGTGAAACCAGCCGCCCGGAACCCGTGGCAACGAGAACCTGGTCCTCAAAGACCACCGGGTGGGCGTCGAACGACTCGCCTACCGGGAATCGCCAGCGGACCTGCCCGGTCGCGGCCGCAACCCGGAGCACCTCCTGGCGGCCGCGGCTGACCAGCAGCGGATCGGCGCCGGGCTGGTCGGAGGTTGGAGTCGGCGGGAATTCCACCGAGCGGACGCTCGCTTCGAAGCCGATGTCTCTTCGCCACAGCACTTTCCCGTCGGCGGCGTTGACCCCGTAGGCGGCCCCGCCGGCAACGGCGAAGGCGAGCCGGCCGGTGGCTGTTGAAACCTGTGCGGCCACGGTCCGCCGCGCCAGACTCACCGTGGCCAGCACCTTCGATTCCGGTTCGGTGGCCAGGCTCTCCCGGGCCTTGTCGATCCGCGCGACCACCGCCTGCTCGGCCTGCGAGACGGACTGGATCGCTTCAGACAGGCTGGCGTCGTCAACCAGCGCGGGGTATTCCTTGAGCAGCGCGCGGCGAAGCTGGTAACCTTCCTGCGTGCGGCCTTCCCCGGCCGCCTTGCGGATCTCGGCCACGGTCGCGCGGAGACGGTCTCCGCGCGCGATCTCGCGGCGCGTCAAGCCGATCAGCGACTCGATGTCTTCGAGTCGAGCCTGGGGGCGAGCGGAACTCGGCAGGTACTTTTCTATCAGCGCCAGACTCTCGTCGGCCAGGTCGGCCAGGGCGGAGTCCTGATCCGACTGGGCCTTCTTGGCCAGGCCCTCGGCAATGTCCGGCAGCATCGAGGCCAGTTCGGGCCGCGCCTCGGTCGCAAAGGCCTCCTCTCCCGACATCGCCTGAATCTCCGTCTCGGCAACCTTCAGCGCATTAGGCCAATCGCCCCCCTGCGTCGCCTGCCGCATCCGCGACAGGCTCAGGCGGACGCGGGCGATTCCCGTGTCTTTGTGGTGGGGATATTTCTCCAAGTATTGCGAATAGGCGTCGATGGCCTTCGTGAAGGAGCTGGCGTGGTAGTACTCGTTCGCCTGGGCAACCATGTCGTCGCCCGTCCGGCGCGTGAGAACCCATGCCAGAACCAGCCCCACCACCACCAGGAAGAGCAGGGCGCCGCCGCCGATCAGCAGCAAGTTGGAGTCCCAGACGTTTTGCTTCTTTCCTTTCCTGCCTTTCCTCCTCCGCCTCCCGCTGAGCGGCTCCTCGAGCGGCTGCCCCGCGACCACCCCCTCGTCCAACAGGCCGCCGAACGGACCGGCCGCCTGACTGATTTCTTCCAGCCCACAGATGGGGACTGCCGAAGGGATCGGGACCGGCTCGGCGATGGGAATCGCCGGGGGAATCGGCGCCGCCGGCTGGACGGGCTGGACCGGCTTGGCCGGCGCGCCCGGGGTCGACCGGGCGGGATGACGGGGCTCGTCGTCCAGCGGCATGAGCTGCCAGTCTTCCTCTTCCGTCTGTTCGATGTCGGCCAGTTCCTCCACCTTGGACTGCTCTTCTTCGAGCGGCGCCAGGCCGGGCGGTGACTGGTCTTTCTCCCGCTCCGGTTGTTTCGCGGGTGTCTTGCTCGCCGGCGGGGACGGCGCCTGCGCCGGCTCGGGCTGGTCGAGCAGGCGCTGGGCCAGCTTGCGGGAAAGGTGCCCTTTATCGACCAGCCGTTTTGCCAGCAATGCCGCCGAAACCGGGGCCATCGACTGCTCCACGCGCTTGCGCATTTCGGCGATCAGGCTCGGGTCCAGCAAGTCCTTTTCTTCCAGAATCTTGATGAATTCTTCCGCGGAGATCATGCATTCCTTCCATTCGGCGCGCGGCACCAGGGACCAACGTCACAAGTCATCTTCATCCACGTAGGCCAGACGGATGTCTTCCACGCCCACCGCGTTTCCCGCGTCAAGGGCCTTTACCACGGTCTCGTGGCGGCATTCCCGGTCGGCCAGCACCAGCAAGCTGCCCGCCCCCGCCGCCGCCGAGCCTTCACTGAGAGCCTCGCGGAGCTTGATCAGCAGCGATTGCTCGCTGGGCGCCTCACGGTCGTTGACCCAGATCGTGTCGTCCTTGGCGATCTGAATGATCACAAAATCGTCTTCTTTCAAATCCTCGACGGTCTGCGTCTGCTCGGCCGTTTCATCTTTTTGCGGCGGTGGCACCTCGATCGACTTTTGTAGGGAAAAGGCCGCCGTCACCATGAAGAAGATCAGCAGCAGGAACGTGACGTCGACCATCGGCGTCATGTCGAGATCGCCCTCATCGATCGGCTTGATCGACAAATCGAGTGGTTCTGGTTCGGCCTCCTCGTCAAGCGGCGAGCGATGGGGCTCGGTTTTTTCCTCGGCCGCGGGAACGGTCAACGCCCCGCCGCATGCCGGGCACGCGACCCGCTTGCCTGCCATCGAGCCCTTGGCGGAAACCGCTTTGCCGCAGTGATCGCAGGAAAACCGAATCGTCACTTCACCGCCTCGCAACTGGGAAAAGCCCATCCCGTCTTGTTCGAAAACCCGGTGCCCGGCCTGCGCCGCAGACCGCCCGGAAAGCAGGCTGTCTGCCGGCGGGCGATCAATGCCCTTACTGACTCTCAAACACGCCGATATGGAACGAAGCTCCCTCGGCGCCTGCCGCCGCCGCGCTGGCGACACGCTCCACGTCGCCGGACTTGACGGCCCTGGCGGCCTTGACGAGGATCGTCGACTTGCCCGACTGCATCCCCTGCTCGACCGCCTCGGTGATCAATCGCTCCTGGGTCTGGTGGTCGTCGGGCAGGGGCTGGCCGGCGGTTCCATCGCCCAGGTAGATTCGCGGCTTGGTCTGGCCGCCTTCGCCGTCAATCGTGATGATGACCGAAGTCTGCTCGTCCACTCCCTGGCCGTGCCGGGCGGGAGGAAGTTGGACCGCGGTGCTCTTCGCCATCGTCGAGCAGACGAGGAAAAAGATCAACAGGAGAAACACGCAGTCGATCATCGGGGTAATGTCGATCTCCGCATCCTCGCTGCCCCGGCGGTGCTGCGCCGACTCGTGGCCCTCCGCGATCTGATGATCCCAAAGCTCTGCCTGGCTCATGCCGCGATTTCCTGCCCCTTGCCGCGCCGCAACTCCGCCTATCGCGGCGCGTTTCGGGTTAATATCTGTAGGTCTGGTCCCGCACGTAAAACTCGTAGCCGCCGCCTTGCCCGCGAATTGCATAATAGGTCGCGCGGACTTTGTCGGCGTACTTGCCCGCCCGCTCGCGTTCGAGCTGCGCCAGGTGAGCCTCCAGTTGCGGAGGAATGAATTTCAGGATCGGCCGCCCGCCGGGATCGATTCCCGCCTTGGCGAGCAATTCCAGATCGGCCTCCCTCAGGCCGCCTTTCTGCCAGGTCAGGTAGTAGCGCTGTTCCGCGTCGGCGGTTCCACTGTAGCGATCGGGCTTTGGATTGGAGAGGTTCTTGACGTACTCCACCCGATTGCCCGGCATCAGCACGCCGAGCTCGATCTTGAAATAGTCGAGTTGCCTGGCATACGTGCCGGTCGTATTGCCTTCGAGAAAGATGACCTCCCAATGGCGGGGCTTCCCCGGCCTGCCGGGCCCGAAGCCCGGCGCGCGGCCATCGCCCGCGGGCCCCCCTTTCGACGAGCCCGTCTGGTGGCTGAAAGTCGGGTCTTCCAGCAAGGCGGCGTTGGTCGCTACCGCATCGGCGATCGTCGCCAGGGTATCCTGGAATTCCGGCTCTTCGAACTCGATTTCCTGGCCGATTTTCTCGACGTTCGGGTCCAGCTCCGTCTCGTCGCCGAAGCCGCCCCCCTCCCCGATCGGTTCGAGAGTCACTGGGACGGCGGCCTGACTGGCAAAAATCCGGCTCGTCAGCCAGAGCAAAAACATGATCCCTACGAGAAGCCCCACGAGGATCAACAGGGCGATCACCAGGCTGGCCACCCGCTCGTACGCCGACACCGTCAGTCCGTACGCGCCTTTTTGCACACGCAAGGGGGGGATGTGGGACGGTTCTGTGCTGTTCGCCACGGCAATTCTGCTTCCCAACTCGATGCCGTTCAGTCAATCCACTCAGCCGCTCACCCCCGCCAGCGCCAAATCCTCCGCCGGGCACAAACCATTGCCAGCTTCAGGTTTATGTGCGATGGTAGCCGCGCCGTTTCCCACTGTCAAGCGCCTTGGGCAGCGCAAACGCATGCGTCAGCTTGGCCCCAAACTCGGGCATCCACCGCGGCGAAACGCTCCAACTAGGGCACTTGCCACCAGGCTCGGGGGTTTACAGCCTGTTGACGAAGACTTGCCTTCTTGGGGCCCCGGTTAGAAAAAAAACCGTTACCCGTCATCGCCCGGGTCAACTCGCGCGGAGACACTCTCCACACCGCGATGAAGACTTCCGGGAACCTTGTGCGTCGGGTCGATTGACAAGTTCCTCGCCAGACTTATATTATAACGGTTTCGCCACGGGCTGTGGGCGATTCGGACAGGTAGCTCAGTTGGTAGAGCACTGGACTGAAAATCCAGGTGTCACCAGTTCAACTCTGGTCCTGTCCATTACGTTCAAGTGCTTATCGAAAAAGGAGTTACGGAAAGTGATCCGTGACTCCTTTTCTGATTTCTTGGAAATCCGTACCTCACCCGCACGCCATTTGCCACATTTCTGCCATATCAGGTACACCTCTCGAGAAGGGCCTAATCTCAGGTGCTGCCCAGCCTTCCCCGCCAACGTCTGTTTACACGGATCGTGGACGGCTCCGGTTCATTTTGCTCAGGTTGCCCGGACGATCCCGCGAACTGGAATGCCCTGTACGCTGTCAACGACGGTACCCTTTTGGCTCTGTCGAATCACCCTGTCAGAGCGATACCCTGACGGACCATCATGGCGTGTCCCGGGATGTCGCAACGATCGGTCAACCGGTCGAGGTGTCGCACCGGTGAGTCGCTGGCTGCCGAGCATTTCGGTCCACTGCTTAAGAAGCAGGTTCGTGGCGACGGCGACGCTCTTACGCTCGTAGGCGGCAAGCACCGGCACGGCGCGCGGCCTCATTTTTCGTCCGCTTTCAGATCGAAATTCAACTCGCCGCTCTTCGGACCGATCTTGGCGGCCAACTCGGTCTTGCTGTTGTACTTTGCCGGGATGAAAATCTCATACTCGTCAACTATCGCGGTCGGCTCCCTGGCCCCCTTGCCGGCTTCCACTTGACGGCCGGTTCTTCGCGACGCTTGAATCATGACCGTGTACTTTCCAGCCGCCGGCCCCTCGGCGGCAGGGAGGTGGAACTTGCCGGCTTGGATTGGCCCCCCAACCGACGGTCCGGTCGTCGCTTCGTCCGGAGTCAAGACGATTGAGCCCGATTCGAGCGGCATCCCGTCGAATGTGACGGTTCCACGCACCTCAACGCGATTGACCGCGTCGCTTTTGGCACACCCGGCGATCATCGCCACCAGGGTGAGCAAGCATTGAGCGGCCCACGCTTTCGTTTGAACAGTCATGGCAATTCAGCTTGACCTGAGGTTGCACCGGATGCACATTCTTACCCACGCCATTTCTCGGATATGCTGCTCTCCTCCGGCGAAACGGAGTCGGGCTCCTGCGAAAGCAGGACCCACCTCACAACCGCCGGAAGCCACCACCGCTTCCGGACAGTCAGTCAGAGCTCGTTGGGAGCGGCAGGCACGCGCCCTGTCGGCGGCGTAGGGACCACGATCTCCAGTCTGGAGTTCTCCCGAGGAAGATCGAGTTTATACTCATACGTTGAAAACACCATTCCAAGTCCGGGAGGCTCGCTGAAGTCAAGCCGGAACTGGAACGTTCGCTCCCCTGTCTTGCCGAACGTGGGGGCAAAACGCCGTTCGTTGCGATCGCAGACGGCCGCGAGCGAGTCCTCGTTCAGACCGGTGATGCGGATCAAATAGGGTCCGCCGACATGGCCATGCACCGAGCCGTTCGATTGGCGCGTATCAAACTTGCCATCGCGAATCTCGGTCGAGACGACCAGCCCGCAATTTCCCTGAGTTCCATCGGGCACCAGGGTCACGGAACCGGATGGCACCACGGCCCCATTGTGAATGACACGACCCGAAAGGTAATAGGGGGGTTCGGCGTCTCGCGCGCATCCCGTGGCTGTCACAACGGCGATGGCCAATAGGAGTCCGGCCGTCTGAAACGAAATCCCGAATCGCGTGTGAAGGACCATTTGTTATGCTCTGCAAATAAACTGCATTTCTTGATATCGTAACTCTGCTGCTCGCCTCGGCAGCGCCACAGGCTGCGCAGGGCTGCTCGTACACGGACTCACGGAGAGCGCTCGCGACACGGACTATCAGACTTG
>JAMOAF010000766.1 GCA_023621895.1 Planctomycetota bacterium | reverse complement strand
ACTACAGCAGCGGCTCACCCCCTCCCAAATCCCGCCGGCTCGCCCGGCGGAGCGTTCGGCTTCCGACTACATTCGGTGCGGGGCAGGAGTTCCCAAGCTGGAGCTTGGGAACCAGGATAGGCGCAAATCCCGCCGGCTTGCCCGGCGGATCGTTCGGCTTCCCACTACAGCAGCGGCTCACCCCCTCCCCAAATCCCGCCGGCCCATCCGGCAGATCGTTCGGCTTCCGACTAAAGTCGGGCTCCCAATCTGGAGCTTCGGAACCAGGAGAATGACCGACGCCTAATAGCTGCTCGCCGCCCGTGGTGCTATGATAAAAGGTTTGTCTCCATTCATGCCTCGCCTGCCTTGTGATTGCCGTGACTGAACCTGGATCGTTGCCCAAACGGATTGCCGTTGTCGGCGCTGGGATTTCTGGATTGGCGGCCGCGCACCGGATTGTGGAACTTGCGCCGCAGTGCGAGGTCCGGTTGTTCGAGAAGCAAGACCGCCTTGGTGGGGTCCTGGCGACGGTCCACGAGGAGGGCTACCAGGTCGAATTGAGCGCGGACAACTTCATCACGACGCAGCCCTGGGGACTGGAATTGGTCAGGCGGCTCGGGCTTGGCGCGGAGCTGATGCAGACAAATCCCGCCTGCCGGCGGACGTTCGTGATGCGCAAGAAGCGGCTCTACTCGCTGCCCGACGGGTTCCTGATGATGGCGCCGACGAAGATGTGGCCGATGGCCGTGACGCCGGTTTTGAGCCCGCTCGGCAAGCTCCGCGCCGGGCTCGAGTACTTCCTGCCACCGAGCCGCGAAGATCGCGACGAGAGCATGGCGGCGTTCGTGCGGCGGCGGCTGGGCCGCGAGGTTTTCGAGCGGCTGGTCGAGCCGCTGGTGAGTGGAGTCTATGCCGCCGACATGGAGAAGCTGAGCCTGCTGGCCACGCTGCCGCGGTTCCGCGAAATGGAGCGCAAGCACGGCAGCCTGATCAGGGCGATGCGCAAGCAGATGAAGGCGGCCCGGGCCGCGGGCAGGCACGTCGACCAGAGCGGGGCAAGGTACAGCATGTTCGTGACGCTCGAGCGCGGCCTGTCGAGCCTGATCGACGCCCTGGCGGCCCGCTTGCCCAAGGGAGCGGTCCGGCTGGGGACGAACGTCGTCAGGGTGGAGCCCAGCGGCGGCGGTTGGAAGCTGGAGACTGGCGATGGCCGGTCGGACCGGTTCGACGCCTTGATCCTGGCGACGCCTTCGCACGTGGCGGCCGAACTGCTCAAGCCGGTCGCCGCGGAACTCAGCGGCGACCTGGCCGGCATCGAGCACGAGGGGACGGCGATCGTGACGATGGCCTTCGAGTCGTCGCAGGTGAAACATCCAATGCACGGGGCGGGGTTCGTCGTGCCGGCAATCGAGGGGAGCCCGATCCTGGCGGGCAGCTTCAGCAGCCGCAAGTACACGCACCGCGCGCCGGACGGCAAGACGCTGATCCGCACGTTCGTGGGCGGCGCCCGGGCGCCCGAGATGGCCGAAATGGCGGATGAGAAGCTCGTTCCGCTGGTTCTGGAGGAATTGCGGGGGGTGCTGGGTGTTTCCGGAGGGCCGATCTACCAGGTCACGGCGCACTGGCCGCGGACGATGCCCCAGTACCACGTGGGGCACTTGGACCTGATCGCGCGGATCGAGCGGCGCTGCGGCGCGCTGGCCGGCCTGGCCTTGGCCGGCAATGCCTACGGCGGCGTCGGCATTCCGGCCTGCATCCACAGCGGCGAACAGGCGGCCGCGAAGCTGCTCGGGTAATTCTTGCAGGGGAAGCTGACGGCTAAGGTCTTCGCCTCCCCGGACCTGGCCTATCCGCCAAAAACCGCGATCTCCAGGCCGGTGCGGGCGCGGACCTGCGCTGCAATCGCTTCGAGGAGCTCGGTGGGCAAGGCGGTGACCCAGCTTTCCGCCGGCGGCCGGGCGATTGTGTGGAGTTGAACCAGCTTGATCCGGCCTCCCGACTTGGTGATCGCGCTGAGCCGGTCCGCGTACGCGCTGAGTTCCGCCGCGTCCGGCGCGGCGCCCCGGACAGCCATGAACAGCGTCTGGATGACGATCGGCCGGACCCGGGCGGCGGCATGGAGATTGTCGAGAATCCGGGAGAAGGGGACCGCTGATCGGGCGACGAAGCGGTAATAATCCTCCGTGCCGGCATCGAGCTTGGCCCAAATCTCGCCGTTGTTGCGATCGAGCAGCTCCAGCCCGCGGCGGACATGCGCGCGATGAAACATGCTCGCGTTGGTGATCAGGACGATCTTCAAATCCTTCAGCCCGCGGCGGCGGCGGGCGTCCGCGCAGACGGAGACGACCTGCTCGAAATTGCGGTAGGTCGTCGGCTCCCCGTCACCGCTCAGCGCGATGTCGTTCAGCCGCCGCAGCGGTTCGGGCACCTGGCTGAACCGCGGCCCGGCGAACAGTTCGCCGGACAGAACCAGCTCGATCGCGCGGTCGAGCTCGGCTGCCAGGCGGTCGACTTCGACGAACTCGCGCTCGCCCATTTCGGAGCGGTTGACCTGGCAGTAGACGCAGTCGAAATTGCAGACCTTGTCGAGGTTCAGGTTGACGCCGATCGACACGCCGCCCGCCCGGCGGCTGACAACGGGGTAGACATAGCGGTTCCGCTCGAAGGATCGGGGGTGATCCTGAAACGGCGTCTTGGAGTTGTCCTGCGACCTGGTCATGAAGGAATTCTATCCGCGGCGAATCACTGTGAACTCGTCGAGCGTCACGCCGGTCCGCTCGCCGTCGTCGAGGACGAGCAAAATCACGTCGCTGAACACCTTGTCGTCGTGGTTTCGGCGGAAGTGGAGGCCGTGGCGTTGGCGCTCGGTGGCGACGACGGTCCCCGCGGTCGTCGTGGTCCAACTTTCTTGGCCGACCGTGACGAGATGGTCAATCGCGACGCGATCGCCGGGTATCAGGTCCTCGAATCGAACCGGCGCGGGGGTTGGGGTCTCGGTCATGGGGACATCGGCGGAAAGGGTGCGCTGTGTTGTGGACACTTTGCGGGGTCTTGGAAGACGCGCGGGCGACCCGCTGCCAAGCCGGAGCTTGGGAACGAGATCATTGGGTCGAAGGGTTTCGGCGTTGGAGGTGGATGACCGTTCCCAAGCCGGAGCTTGGGAACGAGTTAGCGTTGTAGCCTGTGAACTCTCACCCGCCGTCGCCCGCCGTCGCCGGCCGTTCCGGTCAATATTCCTTGGCGTCGATCCACGACATGAGGCGGCGCAACTGGCGGCCGACCTCTTCGACGGGGTGCTGGCGCTCGAGCCGCCGCATGGCCTTGAAGGCGGGAGCGTTGGCCTTGTTTTCCAGAATCCATTCGCGGGCGAAGCTGCCGTCTTGAATTTCCGCGAGGATTTTCTTCATCTCGGCCTTCGTCTGGTCGGTGACGATCCGCGGGCCGCGGCTGTAGTCGCCGTACTCGGCCGTGTTCGAGATGCTGTAGCGCATGTAGTTCAGGCCGCCCTGGTAAATCAGGTCGACGATCAGCTTGACTTCGTGGACACACTCGAAGTAGGCCATTTCCGGCTGGTAGCCGGCCTCGACGAGCGTCTCGTATCCGGCCTTGATCAGCGCGCTGAGTCCGCCGCAGAGGACGACCTGCTCGCCGAACAGGTCGGTTTCGGTCTCTTCGGCAAACGTGGTTTCAATCACCCCGGCCCGGGTGCCGCCGATGCCCTTGGCGTAGGCCAGGCCGATCTTGCGGGCCTCATCGCCGGCCCCTTCCCCAAGCGCGAGCAGGCAGGGCACACCGGCGCCGCGCACGTACTCGGCGCGGACCAGGTGCCCGGGACCCTTGGGGGCGACGAGAATCGCCGAAACGCCCTTGGGAATGTCGAACTGGCCGAAGTGGTAGTTGAAGCCGTGGGAGCAGACAAGGATGTTGCCGGGCGAGAGATTGTCGCGAATCTGGGTGCGGAAGACGTCGCCCTGGACTTCGTCGGGCAGGAGGATCGTGATGATGTCGCCCTTCTTGACCGCCTCGCTGGCCGAGAGCGGCTGGAAACCGTCTTTGACGGCCTGCTCGTAATTGGCCGTGCCCGGCAACTCGGCGACAATCACGTTGCAGCCGCTGTCGCGGAGATTCTGGGCATGGCCGTGGCCTTGCGACCCGTAGCCGAGGATGGCGATCGTCTTGTTCTTCAGCAGGGAAAGGTCGGCGTCTTTGTCGTAGTAGATGGTCGCGGGCATGAAACAGGCTCCCGGTCGCTATTGCGCCTCGCCGGCGAGCATCGCCGGAGGCACAACAGGGCTCAAAGAAACAGGTGAATTGACGGAACGGCTCACGGCGGTCCTCCGGTCTCTGGCTTCAGGAATTGCCGCTGGAGTGGTTCGACCCGCGGACCATGGCGATCCGGCCGGTGCGGACCAACTCGATGATCCCGAAAGGCCGCATGAGCTCGATAAACGACTCAACTTTGCCCTCTTGCCCGGAAATCTCGATCATCAGCATGTCGGCGGAGACATCGACAATCCGGCCGCGAAACACGCTGACCAGCTCGATGATGTCGCTCCGCTTGCCCAGCGGGGCATCGACCTTGATCAGCATCAGGTCGCGCTCGACGTGGTCCTCGCTGCTCACGTTGTCGACTCGCACGACCGTGACGATTTTCGCCAGTTGCTTCCGAACCTGCTCCAGAATCGCGTTGTCACCAACAACGACGAACGTCATTCGGGACAGCCGAGGGTCTTCCGTCTCTCCGACGGCGAGACTCTCGATGTTGTAGCCGCGCGATGCGAGCATCCCGGAAATGTGCGAGAGCACCCCCGGAACATTCTGGACCAGAGCGGAAAGGACATGCCTCATCGAAGGACTCCACAAGAAAGCGAAACCGCCATGATATCCCGCATATTTAGATGGGACAAGGGGCGGAGAGGTTCGTTCGCTCCACCCTCGCGAGGGGGCTTTCTCCCCGGAGCGAGTGAACAGTGGCGGGCGGACGCCGCTAACCGGTCCCCGCGACCGCGCAGAGGCGTCTCAGAGAGAAGACAATCGCGGCCGTTGAGCCGCCGCGGGATGCCTCTTTTTCACGGCCCACCCAGTCCGTTGCCACGGGCGGCCGCTCGACTAGAATGTGATGCTGGGATTTTCTCCACGTCGCCGCAAACCGGGGAAGACGGATGATCGAGACGATCGTAGCGCGAGTCCGCCGCGGCGAGCATCTTTCCATGGAGGAGATGGACGAGGCGATCAGCCGGATCATGGAGGGCGTCTGCCGCGAGGGGGAGATTGCCGAGCTGCTCGTCGGGCTGCATGAGAAGGGCGAGACGGTCGCCGAGGTGGCCGGCGCGGCCTCCGCCATGCGCCGCTACATGACGCGCATCCGGACCGCTCACCAGAACATTATCGACGTGGTGGGCACCGGCGGCGACGCCTCCGGCACGTTCAACATCAGCACGGCGGCAGCCCTGGTTACCGCGGCCGCCGGCCAACCGGTCGCCAAGCATGGCAACCGCAAATTCACCAGCAAGAGCGGCTCGGCCGACGTGCTGGCCGAACTGGGCGTCAACATCCAGGCCAGCGTCGCCGCGGTCGAGGACTGCCTCGACAAACTGGGGGTCTGCTTCTGCTTCGCTCCCTTGCTGCACAAAGCGATGCGGCATGTCGGACCGATCCGCCAGAGAATCGCCACGCCGACGATCTTCAATATCCTCGGTCCCTTGGTGAATCCCGCCGGCGCCCCCTACCAGCTCCTCGGCGTCGGCAGACCGCACTTGCGGAGCTTGCTCGCCGAGGCTCTCTTGATGCTCGGCGCCCGCCGCGTCCTGGTCGTCCACGGGGTGGACGGACTGGACGAGATCACCGTTGGCGGGCAGACCGACGTGACCGAGGCGGCCGGGGGCCGTCTGCGGGAATTCTCCTGGCTCCCCGCCGATTTCGGCCTGGCCACGAGCGGCAAAACGGCGATGCTCGTCGAAGACTCCCGCCAGAGCGCGGCGCTGATCCGCCAGATCCTGGCCGGCGCGCCCGGCCCGGCCCGCGACGTTGTCGTGGCCAACGCCGCCGGCGCGCTCTGGACGGCGGGCGCCGCCGCGTCGCTTGCCCAATGCGCCGCCAGAGCGGCCGAGGCAATCGACAGCGGGGCGGCCGCGGGACTTCTGGCCAGGCTCGTCGAACGGACGAATCGCTAGATCGACTTGCGTGATTCGTGGAAAAAGCGGCTGTTATTCAGATCGCCGCGTGGGCTTGCTCCGCGCTTCGTTACGTACGGGTTGCGCCGCAGCGCAGGCGCGCCGCGGGGCAAGCCGAAAGCGGCTATCACGCTCTCATGAATTCCTCCCGGAATCACGCAAGCTCATTTGGCCCGGATTATGCTGGTCGCACGGAATTCACTCCGTTATTAACCGCCCCTAGCGCCTAATCGCCGCATCGCAGCAGCAGGCTCCGGCCAGCGACTCAAGACCGAGGACAATCCTGCCTTCGGGTAGCGCATTTCCAAATCGAAAGCT
>JAMOAF010001148.1 GCA_023621895.1 Planctomycetota bacterium | reverse complement strand
GACCGGTCAGCAGGGGAGAGAAATAGTCGCTGAAGAAAATGATCGTGCCGAGGAGCCAGCCGAAAACCTGGACGTGTCTGGCGGAACGCAGATGCCGCCCGGCAAGCTCACCGAAACGTTGGGTCGACGCGGTTGTGAGAAAAAACGCCACGAGAATGCCGATGCAAACTTCGACGAGCACCACCCAGATGAAATCGGGAGTGCCAAGCGCCCTCTGAAAAAGGGCAGGAAGCCCCCACAGCCCATCCCCCGCGATGTAAAGGCCCGCGATGCACGCCGCCAACAGCGCGAGGATCGCCTCCCGCGTGATGAAGGCGAGCGCCACGGCCACAATTGGAGGCACGATCGACCAGATTCCGAGCTGACTTTCTGCATCCATAGCGTGGCCATATTAACCTCGCGACCGCCCAAACAAAAGGCGCCATGTCCATTTGAAGCCGAAGTTTCCGTCAAAATGGCCCGCCCGGCCCGGTTCGGCGTGGAAAAATCGCCCAAACGGACATTGAAACTCCCATCCGGCAAGGAACCGGAAGGGCTCGGATCGGCGGCAACGGCGGTCACGCTTGGAGCCGGCTGCGAGTCTTGCCGCACCGTCTGGCCGCTACGGGCTCACGCGCGTGTAACAGTCGTCGAGCGTTTTCATCAGGACGGCGCCGACGTGAAGATTCTGCTCCTTGGTAAACATCCCGCCGCATCCTTCGCAGCAGAACGCCGTCACGCCGAACTGGAGGTGCGTGCCGCTGCACCAATGCGTCGGGGTGGGTTCGGTGGTCAGGTTCTGGACGGGATTGAACTGGGACTGCGCGTCGTTTTGGCTGAGAATCTTGACGAATTGGGCGAAGCCGCCCAGGGGCTCCGCCCCGCCGATGCCCTTGCCCCAGCGAACCATCAGGTCGGCTCGCTCGCCGTTCCAGGTGTGCATCGACCAGGTCGTGGTCAGCGGAGTCTTCGCGTGGATCGACTCCATGTCCTTCTGCACAAGGTACACCTCGGTGGCCTGCTTCTGGCGGTCGCTGCCGGTGTGCACGTAGGAGCGGTTCATGTCGAATCCCTCGGTGTTCACCCGGCCGAAGCCGTGGCTGGGCCCGTCGACATTGATCATCACGACGAAGTGAGCGATGTGCCGCTTGCGGCATTCCGCGCCACTGTCGCCGAGGAGCCAGTCGATCATGCCGGCGATTCGCCACTGCGCGTTGTACTCGTAACAGTGTTGATTCACCACGTGATGGACCCACCGCTTCTCGGCAGGATAGGGGCTGTCCGGATCGGTCACCGTGAGGCGATAGATTTTGCGCCCCTCGGGCGAATGGCCGATGACGGTCGAGCTGGCGTGCGGATGCCTGGCCCAGCGGTGGATCATCGCCTCGTGTTGCTCATAGGTCATCGGCACCTCGCCGCCGAAGTAGACGCGATCCTCGGTGAATTCCGGGAAAAGCAGCGCCGGCGCGCCGTCGATCTTCGCCGCCTGGATCGGGCGCCAGTTCTGCATGTCGTAGGACCAACTGCCGAACTGGCGAAGGCCCAACTCGTTCGACGAGAGCCCGTCCCCGCCGGCGTCGAGTCGCAGCGCGTTGCCCTTGGCGTGGCGCTCGATCGTGAACTGGAGCATGTTGCTCCACTGCGGGTTTTTCGGCGCCCGGCCCAGCGTGACGCGGAAATGATTCGCGCCGACCTTCTCGATGGTCGTGCCGGGCGAGCCCAAGGGGCCATCGAAACGGAAGTCGGCGGCGGAAAGCTCGGCGGCGGCCAGCCGGCGGGCGGACGCGGTGCAAACATGGGCGGCGATCGCTGCCAGGGCGGCAACGAGTAGAGCGGATCGGCCAAGACTGGTCATGGCAAGGTTCTCCTTTCTTCAGGGTGTTCTGGTTCGGCGGGCAAGCCGAGGGGCGGCTGGAATACGTACAGGGCCTCGATGCACACCGCTCCGTCGCCGGCACTGACGAGTTCCAGCGTGTGCGGCCCATTGGAGAGGTTCCGTGCCAAAGGTTGACACAACGCTTCCGGCTGCTCGGATCGAAAATTTACCGTTCCGGCGCTGCTGCGGTAAACATCAAAAGCAAACGTATCGCCCGTGCCGTTGCCGTACACGACCGGACCGTCTTTCTTCTCGATCCGCGCATGCCGCCAGAGTTTCGGGTCGATGGCAATCTGGCCCGAATGGCTGAGGAACGGCCGGGCCACGTTGCCATCGCCGTCGACGCCCGTCACGCTGCCCTCCAGGCGGTAATCGCCCCTGTCGCTGGTCATCGTGATCGTCCACGTTTGAGGCACGATGCCCGCGCGGAGCTCCACGGCGTGTGGGGCGACGTCGCCCGGCCCCGGACCTTTCAACTCGCGCGGCCAGACCGCCGGCTTGGGCCGAATGAACGTGGTGCAGCAAGCGGGCGCCTGATCGGCTGGAACGCCGTCGATCAGCACGTGGACCGTGCCGCCGCAGGACCGCTTACGACCGAGCAGGTCGATCCGGTTGCCGGTGAAGCGAACTTTCAGCCGCGCGTCTTTCTGGTCCGTGAGCAGCATCCCGCCGGTCGCCGTCCACGGGCCCGACGCCGTCACCTGCTCCGTACCGGTCGATGCCGGCGGGACGACGGCGATGCGCCGTTCGCGCGACTCGGGGGCGTAGGTGAACGCGTCCGGTTTCGCCACGTGCCGGCAAATGTTGTCCCAAATGCGGATCCGTCCATGCTGGTTCTGATGCACCGGATCGCCCACCAGGGCCTCCGGCTGCAAGCCGGCCCGCAGCAGGTACTCGGCCAACTCGCGGCGGTTTTCCACGAACTCGGCGCCATGCTTGCGACAAATCTCGCGGACCTTGTCGATCGGCACGCCCTCAAAGTTCTCGATTGCCTCCGGCGTCAGATTGTTCCCCTGGAAGAAGTGCAGGCTGGGCACGATCACGTCGGCGGTGGTCAATCGGCGGATTTCGGTCAGCAACGCGTCCAGTCCGTCCAGCGAACCGTTGGTATAGGTGAAGACCAGGTCCGGCTGTTCGGCTGCCACGAACTGGCGGACCCAACCGCGGGCGAAGTCCCAGGGTGTGCCGCTGCCGGCGTGCTTCTTGTAAATGATCGGCGGCGCGTTGGGAAAGCGCTCGCGGATCGTCCGGATCAGCGGGTACCCATCGCCCTGGAAATTCGTCCAGCTCGAACCGACCGCCCAGATCAGAAACGGTTTGCCGGGCAGCCCGGCGCGGCCTTCCCATTTGGCCACGGACAGGGCCAGGTTCCTCCCGTCGTCCGGACGCGGCGTTACGTCGTAGGGCGGCAGGTTGGCCCGCTCCGCCTCGTATGCCGCCGAGATCTCCGCCTCGCTCGCCGTGCGCAGCCGGACGTCGTCCACGGCGAGGAACTCGCCGTCCGGGACCTCCTGTTGGCAACGGATGTGAAAACGAACCGTCTGGCACTGGATCGGCCACCAGAAATAGTAACCGACTCGCCGCCACTGGTTCCCGGTCGAGGGAGTCCCCGGATAGTGGTCCCCGGCGGTCCGCAGTTCTTCATCGGAACCGAACTCGATCGCCGCCCAGCAGTCGGTCGGGCTTTTCAGCCACAACGAGAGGAAATGGGGCGATCCCGGCACGCCCGGAACATGCGGCGTGATCACCAGTAGCCCCTGGCGAACCGGAACGCGGCCGTAGGCCCGGCCTTGCGGGGCGTCGTCGGCCACAAGAACCCGCCCGCCGCCGAGGCCCCAGCCGGATGGCGTTTTGCCACCGGTTTCAAAGTCGCCCCCGGGAAGGGGAATGATCCGGGCTTCGACCGGCACGGGGAAGTCGGCACTGCTGGAACACCGCAAGCCGCGGTGTTCCAGCGATTCGGCCGGCGGCTCCGCAGCCGACGCGGGTGGCAAGACGCCCAGGATATGCGGCATCGCGAGCAGAATCGCGGCGTCAACGACGATCGCGGCGAAACCAGGCCGTTGCGGCTGCATCATTCGATCGTTCCTTTCCTGTAGTTCTGGAAGAGAGTCAGCACCGCCGCCTTTGACTGCTCCCGGTCCTTGCGGATCGCAGTCGCCATGGCGAGGGCATTTTTCGGCGGGTAGCAGGAGATCACGCTGCGGGCGCTGCGGATCATCTGGCCGTCCTGGATTTTCATATCTTTTCTGCTGTCCTGCAACGGAGTCAAATCCCAGCCGAAGTCGAAGCCGGGAAATAGCGGTAACGGCGTTCCCGGAGATGCCTATGCTCCCAGCAATCCGGATAAATCAGGTTGGCCAGCTCGTGAAACGTGCTGCCGTCGCTCGTCGGGTTTTCGAGCATCCGCCCCAACTCCGACCGCATCCGCTCCAGGCACTGTTCGTAAGTCTGGCCGTGGATGCCGGCCCAGGTCGTCATTTTGATCCGGCCATCGGCCAAGAGACGCCAGTGGTCGAGAGAGGCGTTTGCCGCCGATCGGATGCAAAGCTCATCGAGGATCCGCTCGCGGGCCAGGGTCTCGGCATCGACATACATCCACGTCGCGCGGGTCGGATCGGCGATCTGCTGGTCAGTGGTCATCACCAGCTTCTTCCCCGCGGCCGAGGTCACGGCTTTCGCCTCGCGGAGGAACTCGGTAAGAAAGTCGCCCTTCAGTTGCACGAAGCGGAGTTCGTCAAGGCTGTCTGGTTCTACCGTCCGCGGGTCCTTGCCGTAGCGGCGGAGGTACTCGGCCACGACCGGTTCGTTGAAACCGTAGCCCCGCGCTCCCTCGTTGCCGCCGCCGGCGTTCCGCCCCGGCCAGGGCGAGTGGGAACGGTCGGAAAGGAAAATGCCGTCGACGTCGTAGGCGACCAGTTCCTTGATCTGGTCGATCCGGTACCGGCGGACCTCCGGATAGGCATAGCAGGGCACGCCCGGAACGCGTTTGGCGCCGTCCTTGCTCACCCAGGTATACTCGGGATGGCGCTGGAAAAACTCGGTGGGCGGTGCATAGTAGAGACTGTCGTAGAGCGTCACCCAGGCATAGACTTGCATGCCGTACCGAAAGAAAACCAATTGGTTCGTGCCTTCCCGCTTGAGGATGCCGATGCGGTCCTCACTGCGGACCCTCCGCCGATGCTGCTTTGGCCGGCGCGTAAAACCAGGCCACGGGCACGGAACGGAAACGGGACGAATGAAAGCCCGTCTTCCCGTCGGCGACGTAATAACTGAGCACCGCGCGGTCCCGGACGAAGGTCAGGCTCGTGTAGGCATACTGCTCGTCCTGGCGGGATTCCAGGTTGCGGAAGTTTTGCCATGTCCGCCCGTCGTCGCGGGAGATGGCGGCGGCCAACGGGGTGCGTCTGCCGCCGTGCCCCATTCCCTGTGTATAGGTGTTGTTCCAGACCAATAGCAGATCGCCGGTGGCCGGGATTCGCCGCAGGCTGGCAGGCGCTTCGGGGGCCTGGATGCCGGGCAACTCGCCCGGCTGGCTCCACGTATCGCCGCCATCTTCCGACCATGCCGCGGAGATGGTTCCCAACTGGTTTCGCATAACCATCAGGACCCGCCCGTCGAGAAGCTCCACCACCTCGGGCTCCATCGCTCCGCGTTTGGGCAGGTCGACCTGGCCGCGGCCATAGCGCCACGTCCTGCCGCCGTCATCCGAGAGGCAGCAGTAGGACACGAAATGGTTCTTCCGCAGACTTTCCGTGGCGGCAATCGGGGCCAGCAGCCGCCCCGTGCTCAGCACGGTCACCCGATCGTTGTTCATGACATGGTATCCCGGACGATCGGTGACGCGGATCGGCTCGCCGAAGGTCCGGGTCTCGTCGTTGGAGATCCGCAAGTGGACTTCGAGGCTGTCCGGCCCGTTCTTGACCAGGTAGAACATCCCGATCGGCGCAGGGCTGTTAGCGGCGGGCGAGAGGCGGCGAAGGGTGACCGACATCACATTCTGCTTGCCCACGTTTTCTTGCAGCACCCGCGGCTCTCCCCATGTGCGGCCGCCGTCGGTTGACGGCCGGGCAATGATCTGCGCCGTGGCATGGTCAGCCCCGCTGCCGGCAAATTCGCTGACCGCAAAGAGAAGCGTTCCGTCGTTCAGCTCGATGACCGAGCCTTCCGTGTAGCGAGGGTTCTGCTTCGTGGCCGGATACACGTCGCGGGAAAAACCGGCCTCCGGCGCCGATTCCGCCGCTTGCACCAGCGTCAGGAGAGATTGAGCGGCACGGATTTGCGCGTCAGGCTCCGGATCGTCGAGCAGGGCGATCAACGCGTCGGCCGCTCCGGCGACTCGCCCTTCGCCCGCCGCATTGGCGGCGTAGGTGCGGACCGCCGGATCGCCGGAACGCAGGTTGCGCAGCAGGGCTTCGCGGCCCTCCGGATCGCCAAGCTGCGCCAGGGCGTGCTCACCAAACGCCCGGGCGAGCGGGTCGGATGTACGTTTCACGTTTCCGCGGATCTGCGGGATGTCGGAAGCATCGCCGATGGCGCCGAGCACCCAGGCGGCGATCCGCTGGACTTCGTGGTCGTCGCTCTTCAGCTTTTCGCGCAACAGCATCTTCGCCTCCGGAGAGCCGCA